>NZ_FRAX01000009.1 GCF_900142465.1 Fibrobacter sp. UWH6 | reverse complement strand
ATGGATTTGTATAATTTTGACATGGGCTTTTTCTTCTGTTTTTTTTGGCGATTAAATTTTAGAAAATAGCCCATTTTTTGTTTAATTTAGGCGAATGTCAACAAAAAAGGGTGGCGAAGCCACCCACACATGTTGATGAAGAGCCAAAAAAATTGATTGAAGAGTAACTGATATGAATTTAAAAATGATGGAAGATGGCTTCAAGATGATTCTTGAAGGTATGGGTGAAGATGTTAATCGCGAAGGCTTGCTGGAAACTCCCAAGCGCGTGGCCAAGATGTATGCCGAGGTCATGAGCAGCCTGACTGGAGAATTGAAGGCCGAAGATATCCTCAAGACCCGCTTCCACGAAAAGTATGACGAGATGATCGTTGTGCCCAACATTCCCTTCGCCAGCATGTGTGAACATCACTTCTTGCCTTTTACCGGTAAGGCCCATATCGCCTACATTCCCGGTGATTGCGTTGTTGGGCTTTCCAAGATTCCCCGCGTGGTGGAATTCTATGCCCGCTTCCCCCAGATTCAGGAACGCATGACTCGCCAGATTGCGGAACTGATCCAGAGGGAATTGCAGCCTAAGGGCGTTGCCGTTGTTCTGGAAGCAAGCCACATGTGCATGACCATGCGCGGTATCAAGAAACCCGGTGCTACCATGGTGACTACACAGCTTCTTGGCCGATTCAAGACCGACGAAAAGACCCGCGCAGAATTTATGGCTACTATTAACGACCGCCTTCGCTAAGGGTGCGGTCGCTGGCGCGAAAATTAATTTGTAAAAAATAAAAGTCTGATTTTTATCCACGATTGATATGTGTCAATCGTGGATTTTTATGTATAAATTAATGTAAAAATTTTTCTCGTTGACAAATTGTCCATGTTGACATTTTATCCAAGGAAACTCTTTTTGAACCTTATTTTCTTTGCCTGGTTCTAGGTACTTTTATTCTCGGTGATGGAATAAAAGGAGTTAAAAATGAAAAAGAATTTTATTCGGGTGGTCAAGCTGGCATTTGTTACTGCAAGTGCATTGGCATTCATGAACTGTGGTGATTCTGTAGTAGATGCTGTAGACGGCGCCCTTGGTGGTCTGTCTTCCAGCTCTGTGGTTGGCGAACCGGTAATCGATCCGGTAACTGGCGAACCCATGGTTGACCCGGTTACGGGTGAAATTATCTATACTAATCCGGAATCTTCTGCCGCTATGGATCCTACTGACGATCCGATTACCGGTGAAGAAAATGGTGACGTTGGTGGAGAAGGTGAAGTTGTTCCCCCCACTGGTGATACTCCCGCCGAAGGTGGCGACACCCCCGCAGAAGGCGGTGATGTTCCTGCTGAAGGTGACGTTCCTACCGATAACAATCCTTCCGATGTCGTGACAAGTTCCGATTCTGAGGGCGGCGTAACTGAACCGGCTTCCAGCACAAGCGAATCCGCTCCGGAAAGCTCTAGCGCTGTGGTCCAGGAAGCTCCTAAGGGTATCTTCCTTGCTAACGATACCGACGAAAACAAGGACTACATGGAGGTGGAATACTTCACAAACACCGGTGATAACGGCGGAGCCATTCTTGCTTATCCCAAGCGACTTTCCGAAACCCAGAAACATGGCGTTGTGCTGTGGGGCCCAGGTGGCGGTTCTAGCCCCTCACAATACGAAGGCATTATCCGTCGCCTTGCTTCCCACGGTTTCGTTGTAATCGCCACTAGCGAATCTCCGGATGGTACTGGCCGCGGCAAGCCCGCTCTCGACTGGCTCGAAAAGAAGAACAATACTCCGGGCGACCCCCTGTACCAGAAATTGGATATGACCAAGGTGGGTGCATCCGGTCACTCCATGGGTGGTCTCCAGTCCGAAGAAATGCTTATCAATGACGATCGCGTGATTACTGCAGTCTTGAACAACAGTGGCGACATGGCTCATGTGGATGGCACTAAGGTTCCTGCAACCAAGACTTTCGCCATCGTCTATGGCGAAGGTGGTATGGAACGCCCCAATGCAGAAGCTGACTACGGTAATCCGGGTGTCAAGGCTCCCGCTTGCCTTATCAAGATGACTGGTGGTGCGGTCGGTGCAAATCCTGAATGCCAGAACGGCGAATGTGGCTGGGGCCACGGTTCCGGTCCTTGGGGCGGCATGGCTGCTACCGTTTCCTGGATGCGTTGGCACCTGGGTGGCGAAGACTTCCGTAAGGCTGACTTCGTCGGTACCAGTGGTGCCTACATCAACGGCCCCATCGTTGGTGGCCCGGGTAACTGGAAGGGTCAGTGCAAGAACTTCTAGCCTGATAAAAAGTATCTCTACATAACACACTCCAAGGATTCCCCGGCGCAAGTCGGGGAATCTTTTTTTTAGTTAGCGTTTTTGGCCTAAGGAAATAGATGTATATTTAGTGCGAATGGCGGATTTTTCCGCCACTGGAGACATTTATGAACGCAGCTATCCTTACTAATGAATTCCCGCCGGAAATCTATGGCGGTGCCGGTATCCACGTCAAGTTCCTGACCCAGGAATTGGCCAAGCTTTGCCATGTGGAAGCCCGTTGCTTTGGCGTGCAGAACGATGACGCCGACAATATCCGTGCTATCGGTTTTAGCCGTAAGTTGGGCCTGAATCCCAAGGATGACCGTTTCCAGAAGATTTTCAAGCCCCTGGATATTAACCTGCAGTGGGCAGCTACCATGGATGACATCGATGTCATTCATTGCCATACCTGGTACAGCCATTTCGGTGGCGTCCTGGCTTCCCGCCTTTTGCAGTGCCCCCTGATCTTGACGACCCACTCCCTGGAACCTCACCGCCCGTGGAAGGCTGAACAGCTGGGCGACGGTGGCTATGCCATGAGCTGCTGGATCGAAAAGACCGCCTACGAAGCCGCCGACGGTGTCATCGCCGTTAGCCAGGGCATGAAGCGCGACGTGATGAAGCTTTATGGCGTTCCCGAAGACCGTGTGAAGGTGATTTACAACGGTATCGATCCCGACTTCTACAAGCCCACCTTCAGCGAAGGCATCCTGGAAAAGTGGGGTGTAGACCCGAAGAAGCCTTTCGTGCTGTTTGTGGGCCGCATTACCCGTCAGAAGGGTATCAGCCAGCTGATCCAAGCTATCCCCCAGATCGACAAGAACGCCCAGGTGGTTCTCTGCGCTGGCGCCCCCGACACTCAGGAACTGGCCGACGAATGCAAGGCTCTCATTGAAGAAGTCCAGAAGACCCGCGAAGGTGTTGTATGGATCCAGGAACCGGTTCCTCATGAAGAACTCCGTGTGCTCTATAGCCACGCTACTGTCTTTGCAACTCCGTCCCTTTACGAACCTTTCGGTATCATCAACCTTGAAGCCATGAGCTGCGGTACTCCTGTGGTGGGTAGCGCCGTGGGTGGCATTCCCGAAATTATCGTGGATGGCGAAACTGGCTTCCTGGTTCCCCTGAAGGCTGTTTCCGAGACCAACTTCGAACCCGCCGACCCCAAGGCATTCCAGACCGATTTCGCAAACAAGCTGAACACCATTCTGGCCAACCCCGAAATGGCAAAGAAGATGGGCGAAGTGAGCCGCAAGCGCGCTATCGACGTCTTCAGCTGGAAGGCCATCGCTCAGCAGACCTATGAATTCTACCAGGAATGTATTGAGAGATATAAGAAGGAAGGCAAGCGCTAATTTTTAATGGGATCCCCGACAATGTCGGGGATTACTTATAGAAATCGCAAAAAAGCCCGCGGGATTTAAACCGCGGGCTTTTCTTATACGGAAAAAGGACTTTACTTGCCAGTAATCTTTTCGACGATGGCACCTGTGGTCAGCAGTTCCGGGAAGACAATCTGCTTGCTTGCATCGCCCTTGGGGTATACTGCATAAGCGGGTACGCCAGACTTTCCAAGACTGCGGAGTAGTGCATTCACTTCCGGAGTTTCGCGGGTCCAGTCCGCCTTGACGCGGGCCACGTTCAGCTTGTTCATGGCGTCGGTAAATTCTTCGCGGTTAAGGACGGCGGCTTCGTTTGCCTTGCAGGTAATGCACCAGTCGGCGGAAACGTCGATGAATACGGTGCGCCCGGCGGCCTTGAATTCTTCTATGAGGGCGGGGCTGTAACGGAACCAGCCGTCTTCTGTCATCTGTTCTGCCATGCGGGCGTTGAAACGTTCGACGACTACGTTTTCGTAGCGGGGTGCGAGAACGCCGAACCAGAGACCGGCAAGAATCACAATGGCGCCTGCGAATCCAACCACTTCACGGCTGAAGGCTACACCCGGCGGGGCGATTTTCCCGATGAGGGCGCTGGCCACTGCAGATACTACAGCGATAACTGCGAAGATTCCTACGCCTGCAGAACCTGCCTGCTCGTTCACGACCCAGAGAAGCCAGCAGACGGTGGCCAGAAGTAAAACACCCATGACCTTCTGCAGGTAGGTCATCCAGATTCCCGGCTTAGGCAAGTGTTTCTGAACGGCGGGGAAGAAACTGACCAGGAGATAGGGGAGGGCAAGTCCGATGCCTGCTGCCGTAAAGAATAGGAACAGTACCGGCAGGCTTGCGGTAAAGGCGAATCCCATGGCGGTTCCCAGGAAGGGTGCGGAACAGGGGGTGCTGAGCAAAACAAGCAGCGCTCCCGTAAAGAAGGCGCCTGCCAGGCCGCCCTTGCTGCCGGCGGCATCCATCTTGGTGGTGGCTCCCCAGGGGAGCCACACTTCAAACAGTCCGAAGAAACTCATGGCGAAGGCGGTGAGGATCACCACCATGAAGGCGATAAAGCCTGCGCTCTGGAACTGCATTCCCCAGCCGGCATTTCCGCCGCCAATCTTGATGACGCTGATGATGGCTGCCAGCACCCAGAAACTGCAGAGGATGCCTGCGGTGGTGCTGAGTCCCGATGCCAGCAGGCGGCTGCGGGATTCCCCGGCCTGCTTGACGAGGCTGAAAATTTTCAGCGAAAGCACCGGCAAAACACAGGGCATCAGATTCAGGATGATGCCACCGACGAAGGCGAAGAACAGGAGGGCTAGGGTGCCGGCGAAACCTGCGGCGGAGTCTGCGGCACTTTCTCCAACGGCGGCGACTTCAGCGGCGCTTTCTTCTGCGGCGGTCTGCGGTTCGCTTGCGGTGCCTTCGTTTGCTGTGGCTTCACTTGCAACGGTTTTGGCGTCTGTTCCAGCGGTTTCTTCCTGCTGGAATTCCATGATGATGTCGAATTTTTCTTCCGTAGCGTTTACTTGCTGCGGCTCATCCCCGTCTTTACCATTTTTTTTTAGGTTAGCGTCCCCGTTGCCTGCGTTCCCCTTTCCAAAAGTATTCCCGTCCAGCGATATGGTCTTTTGGGCGGGTGCCAGGCAGATGGAATTGTCGCATGCCTGGTAGTGGAAGGTGATGGTGGTGGAGAGGCTGTCGAAGTTCTTTTCTACGCTGTCGATGGGGAGGATGACCTGGAACTCGCCGCGGAATACCAGGTTTTCAAGGTCCAGAGCCTCGCTGTATTCCTTGATGGGGGCGGGCCAGACGGGTTCGCCAAAGAAAATTCCTTGGGCGGAGACGTCAATGGACGAGGGTTTCAGGAATTCGTCGGCGGCAATGTTGGCGTTTACGTGCCAGTTGTCGGGAATGGTGATTTTGACGGTAAGTTTTGATCCTGCAACCAGTTCCCCTGCCGAATAGGTCATGCTCATGTCCGGAGGGGGCATGTTGTTCATGTTGAATTCTTCGGCGAAGCTTGTCAAGGGTAAAGTCAGTAGCAAAATGCAAAATGAAGCATTTTGCAAACAGTTGTTGACAAAATAATCAAGAATCGGTTTTTTACGCATAGGGTTTCCTAGATTTGACTTCAACTGAAAACACTCTGTCAAAATTCCCGTTCTGACTATGGAAAATACGCGAATTTTTTCAGAAGAAGTATCCATTCGGCTAGAGAATATCTGGCGCAAGAATGCCCCACAAATTTACAAACTATGTTGCAAGCGGAGTAGTACAAAAGAGGCCGCCGACGATCTTTTTCAGGAGGTTGCGCTGAAGTTTTGTAAATATGCGAAAAATCTTAATTTGGATACCGCACTTTGGCCCTGGTTTTATAGGGTAACGTTGTGTACCCACTTCGATCTTTACCGTCGGGAGAAAATGGTTCTGCCCTTTTCCGTGCTGAGGGAAAATCAGGCGGCGTACGATGTTTATCCCGAACAGTCTTCGGTCCATTTTCGTAATGAATCCCGCGAGAACAAGGCTGCCGCGCTGCTCAAGACTTTTATGCAGGTGCTCAATCCAGAAGAAGCCCTCGTTACGGAACTGACGTATCTTGGAGGTTTTCTTTTGAAGGATGCGGCCCGGATTCTGACGAGAAATAGGGGGTACCTAAGCAAGCTTCGCTGCAGGGCTGTAAATAAAATGCGCAAAGAAAAGCGGCAAAGGGATGCCATCCTTGAAAAGATTGATGCTCCAATGGTTCTTTTGGAGGATTTGCTTACGAGGAACAATGAAATTTCGTAATTTTGTAATGTGAAGTTCTATACCTTACTACTGATTGTCTTTCTGACTGTTGCCCAGGCTTTTGCCGCGGAGAGCTGGCTTACTTTTTCTAAGCCCTTTCCTGTTAGAAGTTGCATCCCCTATGGTGGGGGTATTCTTTTGGCGACTGACGGAGGTATCCGTTACCGCGCCATAGACGGTGATCGCGTATTTCATTCTGAAGACGGATTGGAAGAGGCCATATTCCACGCCATTGTCGGCTATGAAGAACGGATTTATGCCATTTCCAAGTTCGGTCTGATTGCCGCATTGGACGCCCAAAGAAATGTTTGGGGAGTACTGAATAGGTCTTACGTCGCCAATAAGTCTAGAGTGCTGCCTGATGGAGCCGCTCTTGCCGATTCCATCATTGTTATTGCATTTGAAGACCGTCTGGCCTTTTTTGACTTGATTACGAAAACCTCTATTGCAACAATCGACAGAATTGGTGAATACAATCTGTCAGCAGATAATATCCAGAAACTTGTGGTTCACGGAGATTCTCTTTACGTGAATGTTGGCGAACAGTCCTATGTTCGCGAAATGGACTGGTATGATGTGGGCGGGGATGCTAAACTTTTTGATCCTTTGTCATGGAGCAAGGTTAAAGATCCGTCTCTGGTGAATGGATTGGTCGAAAAGGACTCCAACCTTATAAATATCGAAGGGGATATCATTGATGACCCCAGCTATACAATTAGTGCGACTCCCATTGACACTATCGAGGTTGCGGGAAACCAGGAGATTATTTACGATACCACCGTCGTCAGAAAGACTCGATGGATCGAGAAGGCCCAAGACAAGTATTTCCTGGTTGGCGATGAGGCTGTCTTCCTTTATGACCCTAGCCTTAACTCCCTAACAGACCTGTCGCTGTTCAATGATTTCCCGCTGGGGGAACCCTATGAAGTTCATGCCGTGCCTACCGGTGGTGTCGTTGTTGGTACTACGGAAGGCGGGATTAGCTATGGGGGTGTTGCACCGTGGAGCGACCTGTCTTATCCTCTGCCTGGGATCGGTAGTCAATCTGCTGCATTTGATGCCCGCATCAAGTCCATATCGGTGCTGCCCGATGGCCATACCTTTTTCCACATCTGGGGTTTCGGCTTCTTCATGTTCATAAATTGGGGGCTGGATCAGCAGTTCTCCGTTGGGCTGAATAGCGGCGCCTGCCTGGATAACTACTTTGAAGGCCGTTATGATGACCTCGGAAATCCCTTGCAGTATGTTATTTCTGTCGGGTCGACACCTGCGCCGGACAGTTCCGGTTTCTTGACGACGACCTCCAACGGAAAGAAGTACAGCATAAACTATTTCAAGACCAATGGCGAAGTTTATTGTGCAAGCCAGGTGGGGCAAACTTCAATGGCTGGCCCTCTCTACGCAACGATCGATGAAGATGGTTCATGGCTTCTGTATGTGGGTTCAAGACAGGGCACGGCGATCGCTGCCGATGGCGGGCTTGACATCATTCGAATTCCTTCTCCCAAGAACAATGGGGGTGAACTGTCCGGTGCTACCATAGAAACATCTATCCCCCTGGAATCTACTCCCGTGGATATGGTTTACGACTCTATTGGGGATCGCCTGTGGGTGATTACGAAATCATCGCTCTACTATCTGGACAAGAATGAAAAAGACAAGGATACGCTTGTGTCGCCCAAGTCGACGAACGGTCTGCGTGCTTCCGAATATTCTGCCATTGACGTGGATATTCATGGCAACCTGTGGTTAGGTACGACAGACCAGGGCGCCTATCGTCTGTCCCTGAAAAACAAGTCTCCCGACACGCTGACGGTCAAGTCCTACAATGTAAAGAGCGGTATGTTGTCCAATGACGTAACGGACCTTTCCATTGACCATACCCTTGGGGTGGTCTGGTTTACTCATGCCAGTGGCGTCAGCCGTTATTACAACAAGAATCTCAAGTACTCCTCGAAGAACATGACTGATTCGGCAAAGGCCGACGTTTATGCCTATCCCGTTCCCTTCAGGCCTGCTGTCCATAACCGATTCGTTATTGCGAATATTGCAGAAGGCGCATCTGTTAGCATCTATAACCGTGGCGGTTCCCTGATTCGTTCCTTCCGAAAAGATGATACACTGGGGGGCAGCGTTGAATGGGATGGTCGCGGATTAGACGGAAATCTGGTGGCACCTGGCGTGTATTATTATGTTGTAAAAAATTCTTCAAAGGTGAAGAAGGGCAAGTTCATTATTATCCATTAGAGGGTTTGCTGGATGGTACGTCTGATTTTTTTGTTGTTCGTGATAAGTGTACTGCTGAATGCTTGCGCAGGGGAACGTCAAGGTCTCGTGTGCGAAGAAATGGAATATCGTCTGAATACCATGGCCTATTCTCCTGACCAGCGAGCTTACGCAGAAGAAGAACTTCGTGTCTGCCGTGAAGAGGAAGCCTTGAAAAAGGCAGATGGAGCCGCATCTCGTAAAAGCATTTATGACCGCTTTGCCGCAACGGATTCGACAAAGTCTGCTGAGTCTAGAACTGCCGCGGCTGACGAATCCCCTCGTGAAATTTCTGTTTCAGATGCATTGGGTGATTCGTCAGGGCAGGAAACGGTGAGCATCTATGACCGCTACGGAAGCAAGACTGTTCCGTCCGAAAGTGCAGGAACCGCTCCGTCTGCGGATGAGGTACCTGCCGATACTTCTGCAAGTGATGTTTCCAACTTCCAGTAGGGTGATTCATGGCCACAGTGCAAACTCTTTCGGGTGAAACTTTTGAACCGGGCCTGCCCCAGCGTTTATTGAAAATTGCGGGCGAAATTCGCGAGGCCGGTGGTCGTGCCTACTTGGTGGGCGGTTGGGTCCGCGATGCCATGCTGGGCGGTAACTGCCGTGACTACGACATCGAAGTGTATGACATGGAGCAGGATGACTTGATTGCCATTCTGTCCAAGTTTGGTCGTTGCAATTTGATTGGCAAGGCTTTTGGTGTCATCCATCTCGCCATGAAAGGGGAGTCTCTCGATTTCTCTTTCCCCCGTACCGAAAGCAAGGTGGGTTACGGACATCGCGGTTTTGTGGTCAAGACCGATGCCCGTCTGACTTTCAAGGAAGCCGCCCTCCGTCGCGACTTTACCATCAACGCCATGGGCATGGAACTGCCGGATCTGACTCTTTGCGATCCTTATAATGGTGTGGAAGATCTTAAGGCCGGCCTTCTTCGTCATGTGGGGCCCGCCTTTGCCGAAGATTCCTTGCGTATTCTTCGCGGAGTGCAGTTTGCTAGCCGCTTCAAGCTTAAGCTAGCTCCCGAAACGGTTGAAATGTGCCGCACCCTTTCGCTTGATGACTTGTCCATCGAACGTCTTTTCGAAGAATTCAAGAAGTGGTTGCTGAAACCCGGTAAGCCCTCTCTCGGCCTTCGCGCTTTCCTCGACATTAAGCTGGATGAATACTTCCCCGAAATTCGTCCCCTGTCCTTGAATGGCGCTGCAGATGATTCTAGCTGGGAAACTCTTGGCGAATTCCTTAACAATCTTTCCGCCGTCCAGGATCTTTCCGACGAAGAACGGATGGTCCTGATGTTTGCCGGTTTGCTTGCCGGTAATGCGTCCGCTGCTTCTGATGAGAAGTCCTGCGAAGAAGCGGTTCTTAAGTTCCTGGCTCGCATTACCAACGAAATCAAATTGGTTCGCGGTGTTCCCCTGCTGTTAAAAAATGCCTTCAGGTATGAGCCTGGCGAAAGCATTCCCCGGGATTCCGAAATCCGTCGTCTGTCGGTGGAACTTTCCGGACTCCGCCTGTATATCGCTTTCTTGCAGAGTAATACCCTGTACGCCGAAGAAACTCGGAACACCTACGCACAGGCCTTCAGGGTCCGCGCCGAAGAACTGGGTGTCTACGAAAAGGCGCCTACGGCCTATCTCACTGGCAAGATGCTGATGGATCTGGGTGTAAAGCCCGGCAAGCAAATGGGCGAGCTGATCAAGAAAAGTTTTGAACTGCAGTTGGATGGCGAAATCGCCGATGCCGATGCCGCCCAGTCCTGGGCCCGCGAGCGGTTGCAATAAACATTTGGTCCCGCGAACAACTGACGTAAAACTGCGAGCAGTTTTACCTCTAAGGATTTATTTCCACCTGAATAGTCCGGTAATTCCTGCCGGCACGCAGAACACGATCATAGGAATCTGGATCAGTTCCGTGGGGATAAACGCAAGCATCTTGCGCTTGCTATGCAACTTCCAGGATGCAATTCCCAGGAAGATAAAGTCGATGACAATCTTCGGCAAGATGCTGAACACGCACCACTGCCAGGGGCAATCGAAGAACACCACGCACCAGGGGCTGATAAACATCCAGATGTAATAGGTGTAAATCAAGGTCAGCATCAAAATGTACGGCTTGCTTTCGTAGCTGGTGCCGTTGCTGCTCCAGCGGGCGCGCTGGTTAAAGAGCTGCTTCCACGTGTGAACCGGTTCCGTCTCGATAACCGCTTCCCTGTCCAGGTTGTAGCAGACCTTGGTTCCCGGAATTTTCATCATCTTGTGGATGAGCATGTCATCGTCACCGCTGCTCAAATTAATCAGGTCGCCGAATCCGCCCACTTCAAAGAACAGGTCCTTCTTGTAGGCCAGGCAGGCAGCACTTGCCACGATGGGGTGTCCCCAGCTGAAACCGGCGGCTTCCATGGCGGTGTAGCCCAGGGTTTCCAGTTTCTGGAAAAGGTGAGGCATGGTGCGGGTGCCGTTATTCTGTTTCGGACCTTGGACAATGCAGATTCCGTCTACGAAGCGGCCCGCCATGGCGGTAATCCAGCTCTTGCGGGGAATGCAGTCGGCATCCATGGTCAAGAGCACTTCGTACTTTGCAATCTTGAAGGCGCTTTCCAGGGCTCGCTTCTTGGGGCTTGCGATTTGGGGCAGGTTCGGGTCCAGCGAAAGCACACGGAATCGCGGATGGTCTGCGGCAAACTTCTCGAGAATCTCCCTGGTAGAATCCGTAGAACGGTCGTCTACGCAGATTACTTCCCATTCCCCCACATAATCCTGGACCGCCAGGGCCTCCAGGGTGCGCAGGGCAAATTCCTCTTCATTACGCATGGGGACCACCACAGAAACGGTGGGAGTGGCCTTCACACCCTTGTAACGGTGCGTCTTCAACAGCCCTATTACAAAGAATAGGAACAGGAGCACATAGAGTGCAGTGAGGCTGCCGATAATTACACTACCCATGGTGTTCGCAAATTTAGGAAATTTCTACTTTTTTGCCATGATTCACGTTTCCGCATTTGTCCATCCTTCTGTAAAAATCCCCGATTCTGCTGTTGTCGGGCCCTGGTGCCTGGTAGATGAAGGGGCTGAAATCGGAGAAGGCGTGGTCCTGGAATCCAGGGTACATGTGTATGGCGGAGTGAACATCAAACCTGAAACCCATGTGTATGATGGTGCCGTTCTGGGGGCGCCCCCACAAGACCTGAAGTACGCCGGGGAAGAAACCCGCCTAGAAATCGGCGCCCACTGCACCATCCGCGAATACTGTACGTTAAACCGCGGAACCGTCCAGGGGGGAGGTTGCACCCGCGTCGGCGACCAGGTTCTGATCATGGCCTATTCCCACATCGGTCACGACTGCCAGATTGGCCGCGGTGCCGTTATCGCCAATGGTTGCCAGTTTGGCGGTCATGTTCGCATCGGTGAGTTCGCTACCATCGGTGGCGTTACTGCCATCCAGCAGCGCAACCAGGTGGGTGCATACGCTTTCGTGGGCGGAACCTATAAGGTGGACCGCGACGTCCCTCCGTGTACCAAGGCATCGGGAACCCCTATCCGTTATTGTGGTCTTAATCTCCACGCTCTCCGCCTCCATCCCGAAGAATTCCCCGAAGAACGTATCCGCAACCTGGAACAGGCCTACCGTATGCTGTACCGTAGCGGCCGCCCCGCCTCCGAAGTCATCGAGGAATTGAAAAAAGGCCCGGAACATCTGTTCCAAGCCTTCTTTGACGATCATTGGGCCGGTTCTATCGTTCGACCGTAGATTATTACATATTCTTCTGAAGAACTTCCAGAATCTTGGGGTACCATTCGCCGGCACCCTTGTCGTAGATGTCGAACTGAACTCCGGTAAAGCCCCAGATGGCCCAGGTATAGCCCAGCTGGTTGGCGACTTCCACGATAGCCTTGATATAATAGGATCTGTTTTCGTCGTCTACGCCTTCGGCTTCGCAGGCGGAAGAGGCGCCAAATTCACCGATGTACAGGGGGGCGTAGGTTCCGTTCTTGCCGGGGAAGGTTTTCTTTGCCAGCTGGACGTAATTCTTCAAGTCGGCGACGATGGAGAGAGCTGCGGTCTGGTCGATGGGCTTCCAGAGGGAGCCGCAAGCGCCGTTGTGTCCCTGGTGGCTGTAGCTATAAGGTTCATAGTAGTGACCGTCGATAATGATGTTGCTGTCCTTGATATCGGCGAAATCGCCCATCAGATCGAACTTACCGTAGTTACCCGGGTCAATCATGATGGTTCTGCCCGGATTGGTCTTGCGGATGATCTTGATGGCGCTGTCAGTCATCTGGGCCAGGATTTTATCCGACTTTCCGCGAGATTCGTTCAGGACTTCGAAAACCAGGGAGTCGTTGCTGTAATCCTTGAATTCTTCGGCAATCTGTTCCCAGATGGCGTAGAACTGCGGCAAGTACTTGTCGGGGTTTTCATAAAGTTCGTTAAAGTGGTGCTGGTTGATGACCACGGGCATGCCGAGGCTGTTGGCCACGTCAATATGGTGCTTCACACCGGCTACGCGTTCCGCCTGGATAGTATAGGGAGGTTCCTGCAGGGCGGTCTGGTTCCAACGAACCGGCAGACGGATAGACTGGAAACCTGCGTCCTTGGCAATCTTGAACCATTCGTCATCAATGGGGTTGTTCCACTTTTCGTCCAGGTAGTCGTAGACCTTGCCTTCTGTGTAGCACCGGTCGTTTTCCTTGCCTTCTTCGCACTTTTTCTGGGGATCGATGCCGGAATCCCAGGAGTTACCGAAGTTGATGCCGTGTCCCAGCATCTTGTTGACGGCGATGGCGCGGCTGTAATCCGGAAGCGAGGACTGACCTGTGGGTTCGTCCTCATCGATGCCTGCGCTACTGGTGGGAAGTGCAGACGCGGAGGAGCCCGGTTCCTCGCTGGAACTGGCCGGATCGTCGGAACAAGCCTGCCAAATTAGGGCAGAAGATACAATGGCGAGAGTGGACAGAATTCGTTTCATAAAACCTTTCCCGTAGTGTAAAAGTCGGTATTGTAAACATAAATTTAATTCGTTGAGGGTCATATTGATAAAATGTTTTTTTTGTTTACATCGGAAAACATGTTTTTTTGAGAAACTGGTATTCGTAGTGCATATAAAAATGTTATTTTTGGGCTTGTATTCAAATTTGATTATATTTGAGCACCGTCCGTTTTTGGAGACTCCTTAGGATATGAAATATATGAGAATCTCGTCGTTACTGAAGTGTGCCTTGGGCATGCTTCTTGCCGTTTCCCTAGCTGATGCGGCTTCCTTTAGCAGCTATCGCGATCGCGATGCTGGTCGTTTTGTCCTTAAAGAAGGCAAGTCCTTCCGCCCGGATAAGGATGTTGTAACCGTCATCATGCGTGAAGCAATTCCCCGTGGTGGTGGATATACCTACCAGTATCCCCGTGAAAACCCCGAACCGGTCCTCACGGATAAGTACGCCATGGAAGGCGCTCTTTCCATGGAAATGGAATTGATCGCTAGCGACTACTCCGGTATCGCAATCTGTATTGCCGGTTCCGTAGACCTGGCTCCGTACCTGGAAGACGGCGTCCTGGAGTTCTGGATCAAGGGTGCCCAGGGTGGTGAAAACGCTCTGTTCGTGCTTGTGGATGATGGCGTTAAGAGTAACGGTGAATCCCTGCAGGTCAAGCTCCGTTCCAAGGGTCTCGGTGAAATTACCACCGAATGGACCCGCTTTAGCATTCCTCTGAAGCTTTTCGGTACCACTGGTGTGTACTGGGATGCCAAGAATACTCGCGAAGTGATGCTCCCCTTCAACTGGTCTAATTTCAAGGGCTTCCGCCTCGAAGTTCGTAAGGACGAAAACGAATCCTTCAAGGTCTGGATGGACGATATTGTTATTAAGAAGCATGGCAAGGCTTACGAGGGTCCTGCCTACTATCCGTTCCGCAATGAGATCTAAGAGGACTAGGATTATATGCGCAAATTATCTCTATTAGCAACAACCCTGCTTTGCTCCTCTCTTGCTCTTGCTCAAGAGGATGATTATTCCGATTACGGTTCCGAAGCTTCCGCTGTAGAAGCTCCCGCAGAAGAAAGCGTTTCTGAAGAAAGCTCTTCCAACGAATCTTTCTACGATGCATACTCTTCTGATACCTATGGCTCCGATTCTTATGCTTCCGAAGCCGAACCGGCTACTGAGGTTGAACCTGCCGCTCCTGCCGAAGAAGTGGCCGCTGCCGAAGAAGTTCAGCCTCTCGGCGGTGCCAATGTTGAAAAGGCTCCCGCAAAGGTTGCTCCCGAAGCCAAGGTCTATATTCCTAAGGACCTGACCGCCGAACAGCGCGTTGCCGCCATCCAGGAAAACCTGGATACCCTGGCCAACGACATGGAATCTACCCTCATGGGTAAGGACGATGTTCCGCTGGCTGTCTCCGGTTACATGGCCTTCCGCGTCAAGAATTTCGACTACACCGAAATCGCTCCGGTGTACGGCGACGACAAGGCTCGTACCGCTGTTGACGCTACCCTCAAGATGAATATGGTGTTGATGCCCAACTCCTATATGACCTTGTGGACCAATATGACTTTCCCCTTCGACTTGACCGGTTTGTATACAAACTATATGGCCGAAAAACCCAACAACAATCCCAGCTACAACTGGACTCGTGTGATGTTTGACCACAACACCGACTACGCTGCAGCTGGCGTTGAAGAAGAAATGAACTTCGGTATCGATATTCGTTCTTCTGTGTTTGGCGCCTACGTGACCGCAGGTGGTGTTATCTGGGCTTGCGCATCTCCCCTTACCATGTGGGAACGCGAAACCATGCCCCGCTTTGCATGGCAGTACGAAACCTTCGAAGAAGAAAAGACTGTCAGCACCTACTATAAGGAAAAGTCCTTTAAGCCCGTCAAGGAAGGTGGTCGTGCATTCTGGACCAACCGTTCTTTCGGTGGCGTGTTCATGAACGTGTACAACATGCCCTTTGGCATGACCGCACAGGCCATGATTTCTCAGCCCAAGGATATGGACGCCGGTACTCGTGACGGTCTCCGCCTCTACGGTGGTCAGCCCAGCGAACTGGAAATGTCCGGTAACTACGACTTCCGTGGCGACGTGATTCACGGCCGTCTGGCAAAGAACAAGCTCTTCGACGGTATGACTCTCGGTGCCAACTACCTGGGTGTCTTCTACGATGAAGGTCTTATTGACGAAGATGAATTTGCCGGCCCCTGGACAAAGAACGCCTTTGAAGGTGACCCGCACTTTGAAAACAATCAGATCGTTTCCTTGGACATCAAGGGTAACATCGTTCCCAAGTTCTACTTGATGGCTGATGTGGCCATTAGCTGGGATGATTCCACTACCTTCCAAGATGTGGACACCACTAGCAAGAGAGCTTACACTCGCGATGCAACGACTTCCAGTGTTTCCGCTCCGTCTCTGGGTGTTTATGTCAAGATTCAGGACAAGCATCTTGATTGGCTGCCCACTACTGTTGAAGCCGTCTACTTCGGAAAGGATTTCTTCTCTCCCTACGGCATTACCGATCCGTCTCGTCTCCGCAGCTGGCGCAAGGACGAATTCTACCTGAATGGTGGTGCTATGCGTTATGGCCCCAACATGGCTGGTCTTAACTTCAAGTTCGAACCGGAATTCAACCGTGGCCGTCTCGGTGTTCAGTACGCCCAGCATCGCCAGATTGAAGCCGGTGATGACGTCATCCTCTTCAACTACCGCCTGAATGGCCGTAACATGTGGGAAAGCACCAACTCCTGGACCAAGTTTAACGCCTTGTTCTGGGCTGACTCCGGTAACGCAATTGCAAAGAATGGTTACTACAACCGTGCAGGTGTTCTCACCAACCAGCGTAAGATGGAACGCCAGCGTGGCGGTCTCTATGGTGGTACCTGGGAACTGTGGGAATCTTTCGTAGCTTACGAAAATGCTGACCAGATGAAGAAGGAAGAAGTTCCGTCTCATATCAAGTGGTCTTCCTACCTCTCCATCGACGGTGGTTATGACATTGGCCACTGGTTCGGTACCGATCGCAACCTGATGATGAGCGGCTACGCTTCCATTTCCGGTGTGTCCAAGACTTTCGCTCCTATCGCCTATAGCGAATCTCAGAGCGACATGCTTCTGTGGAGCTTCTACGGCTTGTTCGAACCTACCTTTGCCCTGACTCCGACTATCCACTTGGTTGGTCACCTCGGCTTTGAAAACTGGAAGTCTGAATACGGCTACCAGGTAGAAGATGTGTCAGTTTCCTCTAAGGTTACCAATGCTAGTGGCCCGTACGGTCTCCTGATCCCGACTAGCCAGGCTACCTATAAGAAGGCTCCTGTGGACTACTACCAGACTGCAATCGGTCTTGGCGTCGACTGGGACTTCTCTCCTCGCGCAGGTCTCCACCTCCGTTACAAGTATGCAACTCATACAGACAATTACATTTCAGAAAACGACTGGACCGGCCACTTCATTACGGCTGAAACCAAGGTCTGGTTCTAAGGGGATTAAGGTATAACTATGATGCATAAAGTTTTAGTATCCCTGCTTTTTGTAGCTTCTGCCGCCTCTGTCGCTTCTGCAGTGTCCGAAGCTGAACTGGATCGACAGCTCCAGGCTAAGGAAGATTCCCTTTCTTCCAAGCGCGGTTTTGAAGTTGGTGGCCGCATTACTGGCGTGCTCAATAACGCTTACATGTCTTCTGACCAGGAAGACAGCAAGCTCAACAAGATGCCCAACACCGAAAGATCCCAGTTTGTTTCTGCAGACTTGGATTTCCACTTCCGTCCTTACGAAGCTGTCCGCTTTAACGCAACACTCCGTATGGAAGCAGGCATGCAGAACTACTTTGCTACTTCCGCAAAGTCCCTGACTGCAAACTGGCTGAATATGGAAGGCAATGTCGGTAAGGACCTGTATTGGATTGTCGGTGACTTCCGTCAGCAGTACAGCCCCCTGACCCTTTTCGCCCCCACCGGTCTTGATGGCATTCTCTATGAACCGCTGATCTTTGCTCGCGCCCGTGAAATGGCTATGCAAGAAGCCATGATCGTTGGGAACCAGCGCAACCTGCAGGGTGTGAACCTCCAGTTCCGCCACGATTTCGGTGGCATGGCTGGTGAAATCCGTGCAGAAGGTATTTTTGCCCGCGTTCGCCGCGTCCAGCTCCTGGACTTCTCCGGTTCCAACGGCAACCTTCTTGCTAACGGCTATAACAGCTTGCTGAATGACGGTGCTATTTATCCGGGTTCCTCCATGGCATCCAATATGGATAAGTGGTTGCTTAGTGCAAACGTCGAATACCTGCCTGTAGACAAGAACGTCTTCCTCGGCTTTACTGGTATGTTGGTCTTTGATGATAGCGCAAGCTTCACCAATACCTACCGTACTCAGTATCAGGAAGTCATCTACAATGGTCAGCTGAGCTACTACAACACCGAAACTGGTGAATTGGAAGGCCCGATTCTTAACCCCAGTACTTTCGAAGATGGTGGCTATACTGTGTATCAGCCCATCAACCCGTATGAAACTGATCCGCAGAACACCTCGATCATTTCTGCTCGCGCCGGTGCCGACATTGCTGGCATTCTCGGCAACAAGAGCCTGACCTTGGATGTGATGGGTGAATACGCCATGTCCAGCGATGAACAGCGCCACTTTGAGCCTGCTTTCGATGAATTCGGCAATGTAGTCGCCTATAACGAAGTTACCGAAGATGACAACGGTTCTGCATTGAATATTTCCTTCAATGCTGGTTACAAGCTCCCTGTCGGTCTGGACATCCAGTTGGCAGCTAACTACGTGATGAATGACAGCAACTGGTTCAACAACCTTGCTCAGTCTCCGCAGTTCTTCGCTACCCGTACTCTGAATTCCGATAAGGACGGTAACGTTAGCCGCTACGGTGTTAACTCTCCGCTCTACTCCACCTTCAGTTCTCTGTACTACTACGATCCGAAGTTTACTCCGGTGGGAACCCAGTTGGCTAATACCGATGACCCGACCATTAAGGGTCAGACCAACAGCTACAACATCGCTCCGATCCAGAGAAATGCCTATAGCACTTCTGTTTACACCCGCAGGGAATTGGCTTTGATGAGCTTCATGCTCGATAAGTCTGTTCAGATGAGCTTGCCCAATGGCTTTGCTACTCCGAACCGCAGTGGTTTCAACATCGACATGAAGTTTGGCTTCCAGGATTTCGCCGAAGCAAACGCCATCTTCTCTATGCTGAAGCAGAAGAAGAGCGACAACGTCTTCATGAAGGAAGCTGAATTCCAGGAATTCGGTGCAGGTCTTAAGGTGGATGTGTTCAAGATGCTTGGCTTCTCTCTGCCTCTTGAACTGTCCGGCAGCTACAAGCATGCTGTAAAGACTCAGGAACTCACTGATGAATTCAAGCCCTATTTCGCTGACAAGGGTGAACTGAGCATGGACTTCATCAACGCAGGCCTCTACGTTCAGTACATGCCGCGTCTCGGTATTAACGCTGGTCTCCAGATGATTAACACCACATTTGATGCTGTATCTTCTAGTCCGATACTCAACGTTGCTCCGGGTTACGAGACTCCGTTGCTGAAGGGTAAGCAGATGCAGTGGATGGTGGGTCTCGACTACACTGTCGCAGAAGGTGTCTATCTCGAGCTGAACTATGGTATGATTAATGTTGAAAACACATATAATACCACAGAAGGTGCTGGATCCAATGTGCCTAACTATGCCGATGTAACGGTTACAGATGTCGATGGCAATACCCAGAACCTTGCCGAATACACTCATAAATTCTCCCAGGCTGTTGTTCAGGCCATCTTGAACGTGAATTTCTAAGGGAGGCGCAAGATGAAAATGAATAAGGATATGTTTAAGATGACTTCCAGAATCTCGCTTCTTCTTTGCGGAGCCGCAGTATACGCTGCCGCTGCAGATTCGACCTTGGTCGAACGTCAGCAGAGCCTCCTCAATACTCTTGATTCTATGAATTCTTCAGTCTTGGGTCTTCGCATTGGCGGTACGGCTAAGGGTGGGGTTCTTTCTTCCACCATGAGTTCCGATCAGCTTTACAACGAAGCTGACCAGCGTGAAAACCAGGCCTACACCGACGTAAACCTCAAGGTTAACGCTCGTCCCAGTGCAGAAACTGAAGCTCGAGTAGAACTCCGTCTCCACAAGGATTGGCAGAGCGCTTACGACGAACCGATCAACCCTGTGATCGGTCACTGGTTTAGCTACGATGGCAAGATTCTCGACAAGCACGTCGACTTCAATCTTGGCTACATGAGAGTTGGTTATACTCCTCTCACCATTTACGTGCCCCAGGCTGAAATTCTGCAGGAACCGGAAATCTTCTTTGCCAAGCGTCAGGAAGCTCTTGCTTTGCGCAACTTGGATACCTCTTCCAATCGTTTGCTGCAGGGCTTGAACTTCAAGTACAATAGCTTCGATATGGGCCCCCTGTCCAACCTTTACGTCCAGATGACTGGTGCCCGTATCCGCAATATCGCCAAGAAGGCCGATGAAGTCTTCTTCGACTTTGACTGGAGCGACCGCTACCTCTATGGCGCAAACCTGGGCGTTGAAGCCTTTGGCGCAACCATCGGTGGTAACTTCGTCTACACCTTTGACCGTCAGAAGTCTTCCCGTTCCAAGGAAGATGCTGCTATCAAGAACCTGTACTACGAAGACAACATGGTCTACACCGGTGTTATTGGTTATGACACCAAGGACATGATCATGGACGGTAAGATCCGCGCCGGTATCGATGCTGAAATCGGTGGCTCCAAGTGGACCTTGTCCCGCGACTCCCTGGTTCTCGATACCATCCACAACTATAAGGTTGAGAGCTACGATTACCCCGTGTTCGATGAAAACGGCAAGGCTCTTGACGACAACGGCAAGGACTCTGTTTTCCAGACTAAGTTCTATGTGGCCGACGGTATGACTCTCGGTAAGCACTGGAGCGACGAAGAAATTGAAAACGTTTCTGGCATGGCTCTGCATGTGTCTCCCTATGTAAACGGTGACATTGCTGGTGTTAACTTTGATGTTAAGGCAACCATCGTCAAGAACGACGAAAAGTTCTGGTCTGAACAGGCTGCTTCTGCCTACTATGTTGGCAGTGCAACGATCCTGAATGGCGATGCTAACATTTCTGGCGCCGACGCTGATGTGGTCAGCCGCTTCCGTTCCGGTAGCCTTGAAAACATGTACTTCAGCATTTACAATGTCAACGTTTTGCAGCAGCAGAACTTGATGACTAAGTCTGAAGACGCTGAAACCCCGATCTTGAATGGTTCCTCTGTTGACTCCTACTATGCATTCGGTCGTCTGGCTAACAACTACAGACTGGGCCACTTCTACAAGAATGGTTACGAAGCTGTTGCTAGCAAGCAGTTGGAATACGCTAGCTATTCTGAATTTGTCGATCCTTCTGTCAACATGGCTATGCCCATGGGTCTGGCAACTCCCGACCGTGTAGGTTTCGCCCTGAACGCTAACGTGGCTTGGAACGATGCCATTACCATTAATGGTCGTTTCTCTCAGTATAGCCATAGCAGCGATGTCGATAACGACTATACCACTATCGGTGCAGGTCTTGGCCTGAATGTGGCTCCGTTCCTCGGTCTGAACCGCCGACTCATTCTGCAGGGATCCTTCGAATCCGCAGAAGAAAGCAACTACCTGAAGCGTAAGACTTCCCGCGTTGTTGCTGGCCTTACCGCAGACGTTTGGGGCCCCTTCACTATCCTCGGCGGCATGCAGATGCTGACTAAGGAATTTGGTAGCGGTCTGCCTCTGTCTGAAACAGTCATTGTTAATGACATTGATGAAATGCTGGCCATGGGTGGCTTGCAGATTAAGTTGGGCCCCGGTGCGGTCCTGGATCTCCAGGGTGGTCTCCTGACCAACACTGTTAACTACACGGGCATTGCCGTTGATGAAAACGGAGTCGCTTTTGCTCAGCCTAGCGAATTGAGCCTGAGCAAGCTCTTGATTGCCGGTAACATTACGGTTCTGTTCTAGGAGGTTATCATGAATAAGATGTTTAAGTATGGCATGGGCCTCGCTGCAGCAATCGCTTTGGTTGCCTGCTCTGCAGATAGCATTAGCAATAGCGACGCCGAAAACTGGCCCTCTGATTTTAGTGTGTCTGAATATGCAAGAGTCAATCCGGACCTGGGAACCTATCAGGCCCTGTCTGCCGTGGCTGATTCCAATGCTGTTCTTCGTAATCTGATTACCGAGCAGCTGACTCAGGCTGCTATCGAGGCAGACTCTTCCGATAAGACCTATGAACAAAAGCTCGCCTCTGCCAAGACCAAGGCAGAACAGCAGGTCAAGAAGACTTATGTCACCGGTATCATCCTCAACGACGATGCCGAATGGACTGCCTATTTTGATGATTCTACCGCAGTAAAGGAAATCTTCCTTAACTATGCTGGTCTTAGCGAAAGTTACTGGCCTGGTTCTGCCGCATTCCTGAACGGTATGTACAATCCGGACTCTTCCATCAACATCTTCGGTCAGACCGCGATGCAGTACCGCCTGGCCTTGAATCCGTACCACATTTACGGTAACAAGGCTTCTGCAGACCTGGCTTTCCTGAAGTCTGTTCCTGTTGATTCCAACTTGATCAAGTATCAGTACATTCGTGCTGGCCGTTATGAAGGTCGTGCCTACCGTTTCTGCCGTGCAGGCGATAACGCTGTCATCAAGCAGCTGGACGTTACGGTTACCCGCTATGATACCACTGTAACGGTTTACGACACTACTTGGAGCGTAACCGAACGAGCCGATACTACTCACTCCGCAACTAAGATTAGTTATGTGGATGCTGACGGCAAGGATACCACAATGTTGCTTTCCTCCTATCAGAAGCATCTTGCAGAAGGCGATTCTTCTATCGTTCCGAAGGATACTATCTACACCATTGAGACTAAAGAAGTTAAGGATTATGTAGACCGTGCTCCGAGAGACAGTATTTACCAGAAGAAGAAGACGTCTACTCAGGCCATGAGCCCCAATGCTGCACCTGTTGGCAACACTGGTGAAGTTTGGGATTTCTCCGCTGATCTTTACTGCAAGTCCGAAGTTGACGGTGAAGTTTATTTAATCGGTAATCCGTAGCGAGGTTTTTATGAAAAAGCTTTCTTTTATCGCTTTAGCTTCTCTTGTTGCTGCTGCCGTTGCGGCTCCTTTTAAGGTCGTTGGATACTACCCGTCCTGGGCTCAGTATAGCCAGTTCTTCCCGAAGGATGTTCGTTACCAGTTCGTGACAGATATCCATTATGCCTCTTTGGCTCCGGCTGAAGACGGTAGCATTGCCTACGCAGACGAAAGCGATGCCGCTAACTTCGAAGAGTTGGCCAAGCTTTCTTCTGAAAATGGCGTTTCCCTGGTGGTATCCATCGGTGGCTTCGAAAACGAAGGCAATTTGAAGGCTATCGCCGGTGACGATTCCAAGCTTTCCGCTTTCTGCGATGCTGCTATGGAATGGGTCGAAAAGTATAATCTTGGTGGTGTGGAACTGGACTGGACCAATGCAACTGGCGATGATGCCGCCGACATTGGCAAGCTGGTTTCCGCTCTCAAGGATAAGCTGGGTTCCAAGTCTGTTTCCGTGATGGCCTATGCTGCAACCATGGATGCCTATTCCGATGCAATCAGCCAGGCTGACTATGTCACACTGTCTGTAGGCGACCAGATGGACGAATCTGCAGAGTCCGTCAAGCCCAACCTTTCTAAGCAGGACGTGGAATCCGCTGTTCGCGCTCTGTCTGGCAAGGGTGTCTCCAGCGACAAGATCGTTCCCATTGTTCCCATGTATGGTAAGTCCTTTGCCGGTGCAAGCGGCCTGGGTTCTTCTCATCAGGGTGTAGGTAGCGGTAACGAAGGTTACTTGGCCTATAAGGAACTGATGAAGAAGTTCGAAGCTCCGGACTACAAGGTGAACTTTGATGAAGAATCTTCCTCTGAAGTGGCTGTAAGCAACTCTGAAACCATTGTCTTCATGGGTATTCCTTCTGTGAAAGCTATTAGCATGATGGTTAAGGATGAAAGCTTGGCTGGTGTCGCCATGTACGATATTAGTCAGGATCATGACGAAAACATCGTGTCTTTGATGGTGACTGCCGGTCTGGTTCTCCGTCCGGAAGTGAATTACGCCCCGAAGAAGAAAAAGTAGTGTAAAAAAATACTAACATACGCTTTTTTACACTAAAAAAAATACTATTCCAAAAAAAAGTATATATATTTCAACCAAACCCCTTCCCGGTGTCGGGAAAAAAAAGAGAGAGATACTATGAATAAGAAACTTATTGCACTTTCTGCAGTTTCCATGGCTGCAATGGCATCCGCTGCCGTTAACCTCGAAATTTGGTTCGATGGCACCAACCAGCAGGTTAACACTGGTGGAGATTGCATGTACGAATACCAGGTTTGCGAAGAAACCACTATGGGTTACTGGTACGACTATGATGACCGTAAGAACGACAAGGGTGGTTCCTACGCTATCTATCCGTACGAAGCTGACCAGTACGAATCCCTCGTTCAGCCGATGATTGAAAACCTCGGTTATGCAACCATCAAGTACGTTCTCGTCGACCCGACCACTACCGGTCAGACCGCTGAATATCCGTACAACTTCGTTGGCTTCGGCTTCAACACTGTTGGTGCTAGCCAGGATCCGATGGACATCACCGCTGCTGGTGGTCTCTGCGCTACCTATACTTCTGACCTCGCTGTGACTCTCGAAGTTGCAACTCCGGATGCAGGCGACGCTTCTTGTAGCGTGACCCTCACCAAGGCTGCTACTCCGACCAAGGCTGACAAGGCTATCGCAGACTTCAAGCAGCCCACTTGGGCAGATAAAAAGCTGCCGGGCGGTTGCGCTGACGCTTTCGCTGCAGCTACCGCTGTTAAGTTCAAGCTGGATGGTCAGGCTTCTGACGCTCAGGGTCAGCTCCGTATTTTCGAAGTCGGTCCTAAGGGTACCTGCTCTGGTGCAAAGTCTGCTGCTGCTGAACCTGCATTCACTTGCAAGTCCAACGGTTCTGGCGCTGCTGTATGCTCCGGCGACGCCGCTATCAACACTGTTAAGGCTGCAAGCGCAGTTAAGGCAACCCTCGCTGGCCGCACCCTCTCCTTCGGTGTGACCGTTGCTAAGGCTGAAATCGTTAACCTCCAGGGTCAGGTTGTTATGACCGCTTCCTCCGTGAAGACCATGGACCTCTCCAAGGTTCAGGCTGGTGTCTATATGGTTCGCGCTGCTGGCAAGTCCGCTGTCATGAACCAGAAGATCCTCGTGAAGTAATTTAACTCACAAGATTCTAGAAAAGGGGAATTTCGCTTGACGGAATTCCCCTTTTTATTATATATTAGGACTACTCAAAAAATGAGGTGCTCATGAATATTTCGAAAGCTTTCCTTGCATTGCCTATAGCTTTTGCTTTATATGCTTGTGGTGATGATTCCTCTGCCGGTTCCGATCCTGTTGTCAATCCGGATGATCCGTCTGTTATTGTTTCTTCTGACTCTCAGGGTTCTATGGACCCCACTAGCTCTCCCGTTGGAGGCAATGAAGGTGGCGAGTCCTCTCCAGAACAGCCCGCATCTTCTGCCGCAGCTGCTGTTTCTACTGTCGCACTGCCTGCAGGAGCATCTCCCGCAGTTTCCGACGCGTTCTACGAAACTTGGAAAAAGCGCTGGATTATTTATCTTAATGATGAAGTTGCCGGTGGTTCTACCCTCAACTACGAAATGTTCACCGGTTCCCAGGGACAGTATATTATGACTGCCAAGATGGGTGCCCCTCATCCGAATCCGGCCCGAGTGATTTGGGATGGCGGTACGGGCGAACAGTGCGAACTTACCGATATGCAATCTTGGAATGGCGTGAACTTTACGGTGGCTCTCCGTCGTAAGTTGGGTTGTACCGTTTCTGAAGGTATCGGCTATGGTATGTTGCTCGCTGTCCTTCACAACGATAAGGACCTGTACAACGCTCTGTGGGCTTACAACGTGGTGGCCCGTGACTACAATACCGCTGGCTTGATGCCCTGGGAACTGCAGTCTTTCAGCAATACCGTTTCTAACTCTGCCGCTCTGGATGCTGACCTTGATGTGGCTACCTCTCTGATTCTTGCAGAAAGCAAGTGGGGCGGTGGATACTATCTGGCTGACGCTCTTGTCTTGCTGGATGCCGTTAAGCTCAAGGGTATCAATCCCGAAAATCTGTTGATCCGTCCGGGTGACACCTGGGCAAACAAGGACGTCTATAACCTGAGCTACCTTTCCCCGGCTGCAATCCGCCTGTTTGATGCCGTTCAGCCCGAAGGTAAATGGTTGGACATCCTGGCTGCAAACTACAAGTACATGATGGATGTTCAGGATAAGGGCGCTATCCCTCTGTTCCCGGATTGGTCTAACGCAGCCGCAGAAGCTACTGACCCGAAGAATGGATCTGCCGCCAAGTCCTATATGCTGTTCGATAAGGAATCTGTGCGTATTCCCTGGCGTATTGCCTGGGATTACTACTGGAATCAGAGTGCAGAAGCGCAGACTATCTTGACCAAGATGTCTACCTTCATCTCTACTGCAACTGCAGGCGATCCTAACGCCCTTTCTGATTACTCCTATAACTATCTTACTGGCGAACTTTCTACCAGTTCTATTAAGGGTACCCACTTTATCGGTGCTTACTGCTTGATGGGTATGGGTGTAAATCAGCCCTGGCTGGATGCTTGCTACGCTAGATTCAACAACGAAATGGCAGGCTACAATCCGGTGGGATACACTGGTACTTACTTCAAGGAAATCTTGATGAACTTGTTTGCAACGTTGCTGAATGGCGGTTTTGTTAAGTAGTTGACTGTCAATGTGGTAAACTATTGTAAACGAAACGTAGTCTAAAACGTGCAGAATATCACAGGCCCGCCTCTGGCGGGCTTTTTGTCTACCTATGTAAACAAAAAATAGCTAGTTCAAGGGTTATAAAACTAGGCATAGTAAATTAACTTTACTATTGGGATGGTAAATATTTTAGCCGGAGAGTTTTTAGTATGAAAAAGTTATTGTCGACACTACTTTTGTCCTGCGCAGTTTCCTTTGCTGCAGGAGTCTACGATGGAGTTAAGCCGCTCCGTGTCGGTCCCGTTTCTGCCTATGGTGCTTTGGGTACCAGTGGTAGCAAGGTTGTTAGCATTTCCAGCGGAAAGCAGGTGACCCTCCGCGGTATGAGCCTGTTCTGGTCCGATGCTACCGGCTCCCCCTATTACAATTCCGAAGTGATCAGCTGGGCTGCCGAAAAGCTTGGCATCGATGTTTTCCGTTTTGCCATGGCAATTGATTGCTATAAGGAAAGCGACTGCAGTAACAATAGCGACGAAAAGGTTGCCGCATCCTATAAGAGCAATCCGTCTGGCTTGGAAGCTAAGCTGGACAACATGGTGAAGGTCGCCATTGAAAACGATATCTACATCATCGTTGACTGGCATAGCCATCGCGCAAGAAGCGAACAGGCTTTGGCAACGGATTTCTTTGGCCGTATGGCTGCAAAGTATGCCAACGTTCCCAATATCATCTGGGAAGTGTTCAACGAACCTGTTAATGATGGCATGGGTGAAATTGCTTCCTATGCAAACACCGTTATCAGCGCCATCCGTACAAATGGCTCCCCGAACCTGGCCCTGGTGGGCACCCCCTTCTACTCCCAGATGGGTAGCTGCGGTGGCGTTAACCAGACCAACGTAGGCTACGTGTTCCATTTCTACGCAGCAACACATACCTTGGGGGCTTTCAAGAATGCCATTGAAGGTTGCTTGAGCAACAATGCCGTGTTTGTTACCGAATGGGGTACTACCGAAGCTTCTGGTGCCGGTAGCATTAGCGAAGGCAGCTCTAAGGAATGGCTGGACTACCTGGATGGTAAGGGTATTTCCAACTGTAACTGGTCTCTGCGTCACGAAACTGTCGGCAATAAGCCTGAAGCTTCTGCCATGTTCAAGGGTAGCACCGTGTTGAATTCCAAGGCTGCCTTGAATGAAGCTAGCTACACCACTTCTGGCACTATCGTCAAGAACTATCTTACCTCTAAGTCTAGAGCAGGCACCTGGGCAGACTCTATTACTGCCGGTAAGCACACTGGTGCTTGCGCCTTCGCTCACGCTTCTGCTTCTGAAATGGAAACTTCCATTGAAGGCAAGGCTAGCGCTTCCTGTACTTATACTTCTAGCGATGAATCTGTTGCTACTATCGAAGCTGGTTCCATCAAGATTCATGGTGCCGGTGTGGCAATTATGACTGGTAACGACGGTTCTCAGACTGTGGTGAACATTACCGCTATGCCGAACCAGACCTTTACCCAGCCCAATGTGACCTGCCGTCTGAGTGGTAGCGGTTGCCAGAACTTCTCCGGTGATTCCAAGATGCAGCAGAAGATGAACGAAACTGTTACTATCGAAGGTAGCCCCATTACTTACACCTCTGACAATCCGGATGTGGTTTCTGTTGAGAAGATGACCTGTACTTCTGCAAACTGCTATTCCTACAAGAATCAGCAGGTCTGGATCGCTTCCTTCAAGAGTGTCGGTGTTGCCCATATCCGCGCTACTGCAGCTGCTGTTCCCGGTTATCGCGCTCTTGATACTACCGTGACCTTTACCTATGCAAAGAATGTGAACTCCCTGAATACCAAGTATTTCAAGAACCAGACTGTTGCATTGGGTTCCACGACTCAGGTGTTTACTGTTGAAGCTCATAAGGTTCCTGTGACCTATACCATTACTCCGGAAGGTTATGCAACTCAGGACGGTGAAATGCTGGTGGCTGGTAACGTCGATGCTACCATTACCATTCACGCTGTTGCCCCCGAAGCTGAAACTTATGAAGCTATTGACGAAACAATCATGATCAATATCGGTGCTGGCAACCTGTCCATGATTGAAGGTATCACTCCTAAGACCATGGCTAACGTGAGCATGAACGCTCGTATGAACGGCAATAAGCTTGTGATGACTGCAAAGCATTCTGGCTTTGTTACCGTGCAGGTTGTTGATATGGCTGGACGTACCGTAAAGAACGTCGTTAAGTACGTATCTGCTGGCTCTAACGTGATGGATTTGGGTGAAGTCGCTCACGGCAACTATTTCGTGAATGTTAAACAGTCTTCCATGGTGAAGACTATTCCTTGGAGCAATAAGTAATGATTAAACGTTTAGCTCTTATTGGTCTTGCTGCAGCTACGGTTGCTTCCGCTGCTGTAAAGTTCCCCTATCCTCAGGCTCATGGCTATCCGCATACCAGTGTTATTGCCGATGTCTGGAACTGCGCTGGTCAGACTGCTTCTACCATGCTTAAGAACCAGTTTGTCACCTACCTGAAGGAATACTACGAAGAACAGGGTGATCTCGCCCGTATCAAGTTCGATGACAAGGCTCGTACTGTCTCTGAAGGTATTGGCTACGGCATGCTCATGTGCGTGTATTTCAGTGACAATCAGACCAGCTACGAAAGCCAATTCAAGAAGCTCTGGAATTACTACAAGAAGAACATGAACGGTAACGGCATCATGAACTGGAACATCCAGGGATTCGGTGGCGCTATTGGTACCGGTGGTGCTACTGATGCCGAAGAAGATGTGGCTGTGGCCTTGATCATGGCTTATTACCAGTTCGGTAATTCCCAGTACTTGTCTGACGCAGCAACCTTGGTTGCCAACATGCGTAAGAGCGAATTCTCCAGCAATGGTATGCACAAGCTGGGTGACCAGTGGGATCCGTACAAGAACCCCAGCTATGTTAGCCCTGCCGCTTACGAATTGTTCAAGGATGTGGATACCGGTAACAGCAGCTTCTGGGCATCCGCTATCACTACCAACTACAATTTGCTGAAGAAGAATCAGAACGCTAGCACGGGTATTCCCTCTGGTTGGGCAGACAATAACACTTTCCAGCCCATTGTCGGTAATAACGGCTACAACTTCGCCGGTTACGACTATGATGCTGTCCGCGCTCCTTGGCGTTGGGCCTGGAGTTATGCCTGGTATGGTCACTCCGATGCAAAGGAACTTTCTACCAAGTTGGCTGCCTGGGTAAGCACCAGGAACAATGGTCAGCTCTATATCAATATGAAGCCTGATGGTACGATTAACCAGAATGGTGAACCTTGTAAGTCCAATGGTTGCAAGGCCAATGGTTCTTCTATTGGTACCTTGAGCTCCGTTCTTATCGTAGACGAAAAGTATAAGGACCTTCTGAATACCAACTATGGTGCTCTTATGTCTCAGCAGCAGGGATACTTCCATTCTTCCCTCCGTTTGCTGACCGGCTTGCTGATGTCTGGTAACATGCAGAACCTTGCCAAGGCAACTCCGGTTGAACCTCAGACCTTTACTATTCCTGAAGACGCCTGTAAGGATACTACCACCTACTACGAAAACTCCGGTGCTTACGGTTGGAACTCTACCTCTGTGGAACTTTCCGACGAATCCAACACTGGCGTTTACATGGGTAAGCTGATTAAGGGCGACAAGCGCGAAGTCTATCGAAAGGTAGAAAGCGTTGAAGCCGGCAAGGCTTATGTCATGAGTTGGGACGCTACCCAGTCCGAAGGTTCTAACTTGTGGCTGACTTACGCCGTGTATGCTGATGAAACTATGACTGAGCAGCTGTGCGGTGCCATGAAGAAGCTTGTTGGCGGCCAGACCGTTGCTCAGACCTGCGAATTCACTGCTACCCAGTCTGGTGGTGTTTACCTGGCCCTTGTCTTGAATAACTGGGATGAACCTCAGGTGGCTATTTCTAATCTGGCCTTGAAGTCCGCTGATGGCCAGGCTGTTGAAATTGTCGATCCGGGTCCGGTTGATGGCATTGCCGAAGTGGCTCAGGCTCAGCAGATGAAGATCAGCGTTTCTGAAAAGATCGCCTATGTCCAGCTGACTAACGCCGCACGCGTGTCTGTGATGGATATGCAGGGCCGCGTGGTTGTTCCCGCTGTAAAGGCAGAAGCTGGTATGACTCAGATCCAGTTGAATGGCCTGACTGCAGGCAACTATCTGGTTGTGGTCAAGCAGTCTTCTGGCATGAAGGTTCAGCAGATTCATATCGCTGACTAATTGCTGCTCTAGCGAGTCATTGAAGAGGGATCCGTCGTTAAGGCGGACCCTTCTTTTTTTATAAAGTATGGACAAACCCCATCCATATTGATTTTTGTATATTCTGCGGTATGGAAAATGATTCTTTGAATGTGGAGGCGGCCCAGGATAGTGCTGCGGTAGAAGAAATTCAGATGCCCTCTGCGGAACAGTTGGGGATTACCGTTGTGGCAGGGGTTCATTCCCAGGATGGGACTTTGTTGCCCATGAATGCCGTTGTGGGGGATACCATTGACTTTCCGGTGACGGTGAGCTGGAGTGTTAGCGGAAGCGCCTTGCTGGTATTGCCTACGAACTCAGCCACCGCAAAGGGGTTGGAGCAGATTGGCGTTAGCCAGGAATCGGCCCGCTCCGTTAAGGACGGGAAGGAAATCGCTTCCATTACTTTTAACTATAAGATTTTGGCTCAGGATACGGGGAATCTGAATATTCCCGTGTTGAAGTACGATATTCCCACTCAGATGGGGATGCCCTTGACCTTGCGAACCGAAAGCGTGCCCTTGCGTGTGGATGCTCCTGCCAGTGTGTTGCCTGTGATGATTGGCGTTATGGTGGCGGTTGTCGTGCTTTTGGCTGGGATGCTACGGATGAAACGCCGTGCCTCGAACCGTGCTGCCATGACGGCTAAAAAGGCTGCCGAAAGTGAATTGCTGGGGAAGATGACTGTTCTGAAACAGCGTGTGAATTCGGCTGATAGTCGCCAGTGGCTTTTGGATCTGGAGGCAATCTGCAAGGAATATGCGGCTGAACGTTTTTACCTAGATGCAGAAAAGGTTAACTTGGAAGTGCTGCAGAAGCAGGGCGATCTGGAAGGATGGGAATCCCTGTTGGAAGAATTCTCCCATGCCCGCTATGGTGGCGGCAAACGTGACGGCTTTGAAAACAGGGAAACCTGGAAACTGGCCATGAAACTAATGGGAATCAGGGAAGAGTGGTGAGCTGTGAGTTATGAGCGGTGAGCGATGAGTGGTGATTCGTCTACGTGTCATTCTGAGCGGAGTGCGAAGCACGAAGTCGAAGAATCCAGGAAATTAGATATGAATTACGAATTAATAAGTTAGGCGTCTTCGGCGCGATTATAATAACTCGTATCTCGTATCTGTTTTTTTCTCTCGTCTCTCGTACCTCATCCCTTTTATGAAATTTGCTAAATTCAGTTTGAAATAATTTGAGGAATAATAAAATGGATATTCAGGAACTTTCTGAAAAGATTCGTCAGCAGAGCGCTTTCTGTCAGAATCTGCTGCGTGAAGTGGAAGATACCGTCATTGGCCAGAAGGCCATGGTGGAAAGTATTTTGACTGGTATTCTTGCTGATGGTCACGTTCTTCTGGAAGGCCTTCCGGGTCTTGCAAAGACTACCGCGGTGAAGGCTTTTGCTGATGCCGTTTCTTTGGACTTCAAGCGAATCCAGTTCACTCCGGACTTGCTGCCGGCTGACTTGCTGGGTACTACAATCTATAACGCCCGCGAAGCTAAGTTTGAAACTCGCAAGGGCCCTCTGTTTACCAACCTGGTGCTGGCTGACGAAATCAACCGCGCTCCCAGTAAGGTTCAGAGTGCTTTGCTGGAAGCCATGCAGGAACGCCATATTACTATTGGCGACGAAACTTTCAAGCTGGATGAACCGTTCCTGGTTTTGGCTACCCAGAACCCCATCGAACAGGAAGGTACCTACCCGCTGCCCGAAGCCCAGGTGGACCGTTTCCTTTTGAAGGTGAAGGTTTCTTACCCCAACAAGGCCGATGAAATGCGCATCCTGGATGCTGTCGCCGGTGCTGGTCTCCGTCAGCCTAATGCTGTGGCTACCAAGGAAGATATCCTGAAGGCTCGTGAGCTTGTGAAGCAGGTTTATGTGGACGAACGTGTCCGCGAATATATCGTGAACCTGGTGTTGGCTACCCGTGATCCGGGCAGCATCAAGCGCGCTGATCTGGTGGGCTTCATTGAAGTGGGAGCTTCTCCCCGTGCCTCCATCGGTCTTGCCCAGGCTGCAAAGGCTCATGCCTTTATCCAGGGCCGTGCCTACGTGACTCCGGAAGATGTGAAGGCTGTGGCTATGGAAGTTCTCCGCCATCGTATCATCTTGAGCTATGAAGCTGAAGCGGAAGAAATTTCTGCAGAAACTGTAGTCCAGAAGATCCTGGATTCCGTAGACGTACCCTAGTTATTGGGTTTGAGGCTTGAGCTGTTAACAATAAAAAAGGAACAGTGAAGTTCGACTTCACTGTTCCTTTTTTTGCGGAGGAGGAATTTAGATATGAATTATGAGATACGAAAGAAGTGAACTGTGTGGACTGGGATTCTGAACTTGTTTCAGAATCCCATGAACGCACGAGACCCTGAGCGCCTTCAGGGTGACATTAGGCGCCTCCGTCGCTCACTACCTCGCGCCTGATACCTGTGACCTTACGCCTCGTCCTCTCACTGGATCCTTCGACTCCACTTCGTTCCGCTCAGGATGACCGCGCAAAGGCATGCGGCTCGTCGCTCACTACCTCACTACCTCACTACCTCATACCTCATACCTCAAACCTCATACCTCAAACCTCATACCTCAAACCTCATACCTCAAACCTCATACCTCAAACCTCATACCTCAAACCTCATACCTTGCACCTGTTACCTTGTCTGTACTTTCTGCTGTGGGGTGTTGCGGGGTGTCCCCGCTGGGTGGGGTAGCGGAAAACGGCTTTGCCGGTTGGAGCGAGGGGCGGGGCTCCGCCCTTTTTAGCTTAAAGGTTAAAGTTTAAAGTGTAAAGCAGGTTTTTATGCGTCATTTCTTTAGCCTTTATCCTTTCCGCTTTACGCTCTTTACTATCTTGTAGGCGAAAAAGGTCCCGGAGAAACGCTCTGGGTAGCTAATTTCCTGTTTAACTAATCGACCCGAATGGGTCATAAACAAAACGAAGGATATATGGCAAATCGTGTTGTAATCGGCTCCCAGTGGGGTGACGAAGGTAAGGCCAAGGTTGTGGATTTCTTGACTCTGGACGCAAATATCGTGGTGCGTTTCCAGGGCGGTGCAAACGCTGGTCACACTGTTGAAGTGGGTGACAAGAAGTTTGTGTTCCATCTGATTCCGTCTGGCATTATGCATGACGACAAGCTTTGCGTTATTGGTAACGGCGTTGTGCTGGATCCGATCCAGACTCTTGCAGAAATTGCCGACCTCCATACTAAGGGCATCAACCCGGAAGGCCACCTATTCATTGCTGACAATGCTCAGGTCGTGCTGCCGTACCACTCTGCTCTGGACAAGGCCAAGGAAAAGAAGGCTGGCAAGGCTGCTATCGGTACTACCGGCCGCGGCATTGGCCCCTGCTACAGCGACAAGGTGAACCGTATCGGTGTTCGCGTCGGTGACTTGATGGACGAACGTGAACTGCGCCCCCGCGTCGAAGCTATGGCCAAGGTTCATAACGAAGAATTCAAGGTGATGTACGATGTTCCCGAAATTGATCCGGAAGTGGTGATCAAGGATTACCTGGAACTGGGTCAGAAGATCAAGCCGTTCGTCTGCGATACTAGCGCCCTCCTGTTCAAGGCTGTGAAGGAAGGCAAGAAGCTGGTGTTCGAAGGCGCTCAGGGCACCATCCTGGACGTGGACCAGGGTACTTACCCGTACGTGACCTCCAGCAACACTGTCGCTGGTTATGCAAGCTGCGGCGCAGGTATCGGCCCCACCGCTATCGACCAGGTCGTTGGTGTTGTCAAGGCTTATACCACTCGCGTTGGTAACGGTCCGTTCCCCACCGAACTTCTGGACGAAATGGGTGACACCCTCCGTAAGATCGGTAACGAATATGGTGCAACCACCGGTCGTAACCGTCGCTGCGGTTGGTTCGACGCTCCGGTTGTCCGCAAGGCTGCTATCGTTAACGGCCTGACTCACCTGGCTATCACCAAGCTTGACGTCCTGGATACTTTCGACACCATCAAGATCTGCACTCACTACGAATGCGATGGCGAAAAGATCGAAGTGTTCCCGAACCAGCTGTCCAAGGTCGGTCGTTGCGTGCCGGTTTACGAAGAAATGCCGGGCTGGAAGTGCGATACTACCAAGTGCCGCAAGATGGAAGATCTTCCGGAAAATGCTAAGAAGTACCTGAACCGTATGGCAGAACTGGTTGGCGTGAAGATCGGTATGATTTCTATCGGTGCTAAGCGCGATCAGAGCATTATCGTTGACATGGACTAATTGAAGCGGAAGGAGAAGTTCTTATGGACAATAACGTTGTTGGTTTGCTGAAGGGTGTGGAGCTCTTTTCTGAATTGAACGAGGATCAGCTTTCGATGCTGGCCAATCTGGTTGTTGTCCAGAACTATAACCGCGATGAAACCGTGGTGCTGGAGGGCGACGACTCGATGCAGGCTCTGTATCTGATCGCCTCCGGTTCCGTCCAGGTGTACATGACCGGCGTTGATGGTCGTGAGACGATTCTTTCGTTCCTGGAACGCGGTGACTTCTTTGGCGAAATGAGCTTGATTGACGGTGAACCTAGGTCTGCCTCTGTGCGTACGGTGACGGATGCCCAGATGATGATCATTCACCGTGAATCCTTCTTGACCCTGATTCGTCAGACTCCCGAAATTGCCATGGCGCTGCTGAGCGAAATTAGTAAGCGTCTGCGTAAGGCAAACAAGCAGATCGGTTCCTTGTCTACGATGTCTGTAAGCGGACGCGTGGCTGGAACTCTTCTGAACTTGATGGAAGAACGTGGTGTTCGCATTCATACTGATGCCGGCACTATGGTAACTGTTATTCACAACCGCCCCACCCAGCAGCAGCTGGCCGACATGTCTGGTACTACCCGTGAAACGGTTAGCCGCATTTGCTCTATGTTGGTGAAGGCGAATGCTATTGCTATGACCGGCAAGGATATCGTCATCTTCGACGAAAACGCCCTGCAGGAAAAGGCTAGCAAGGGCTAATATGGATAAATTAAAATCCCTTGTGGGTCGTGTTGGCGGGTGGCTGAAAAAGGCTCCCGTGGTTAAGGCTATCGCTATCTGGATTGTCCTTTTGGTGTTTCTCGCCTTGGCTGTAGATAAAGTATTGATGCCCGCTTTTGCCGGTAAGTTTGCCAGCACGGGTGAGGTTCCCAATCTGGAAGGCATGAGTCAGGAGGCTGCCGAGGCTGCGCTGACAGATGCTGGTTTTAAGTTTGAATGGCTGGAAGAGGGGCGCTACAGTGCGACTATTGATTCCGGCAAGGTTCTTGTGCAGATTCCTGCTGCAGGCCGTGTGGCAAAGCTTGGTCGTACCGTGAAGCTGACCCGCAGCATGGGGCTCCGTCAGGTCGAGATTCCTGATCTTCGTGGCAAGAGCCAGAAGCAGGCTTCTATTTCTCTGGCCCGTGCCGGTCTTGTGCAGGGTGCCATTGTGAAGGGGGCCCACCAGAGCATTCCTCGCGGTGTGGTGATTCGTACGATTCCTATCGCAGGTGAAAAGGTCCGTATTGGCGATACCGTGAAGGTGGTGATTTCTGCCGGTGTGACTACCGGTAAGACCTTGTTGCCGAATTTTGCCGGTACTCCCATTGACGAAGTTTACCCGAAGCTTGAAAAGCTGGGTTTTGTGGTTGGACGTATCAAGCGCGCCAAGGCTCCCGAAGATATGGAAAATCCTGTTCCGGGTGCAGTGATCGAAACTTCTCCCAAGTATGGCGATTATCTGCCGCCGGATACCAAGATTAACTTTGTAATTGTCGAGTAGGTCTGTTTTGGTGAAGTCTTTCTTTTTGTCGCTGATGGTGGTGGCGGTGTTCTTGCTGAACGCCTGCAGTTCCGCTCCTGCGAAAAAGGAAGAGGCCGTTACCTTGAGCAAGGCGGATTCCCTGGCGATTGCCGCCGCTGTGGCAAAACAGATTGCTGAAGGCGGTGTGGCTGTAAGTGCCGAGGAACCGCGCCTTCCTGAAAATATCGATGCCGCCCATGAATCTTTTATCCGCGCTCTCGAAATGGAAATGCGTGGCGAAAAGACTCTGGCCAATGTGTTCTGGCAGCATGCCGCGGAGTCTGACCCTTACAACCGCTTCTTGACCTTCAAGTTGGCCGAAATGCTCATGGCCGAGGGCAATGATTCCCTGGCTTTGATTCAGGCCATGCGTGGCCAGAAGTTGAAGGGTAAGATTCTTGCCTCTCAGTTGTCCTTGCTGGCACACCTTTATGTGAAGGCGGGTGTGGCCGATTCCTGTCGTAAGTATTTCAAGGCAGCCCTTGATTCCAGCAAGTATCAGGACATGACCTTGCTTTACGATTATAGCTTGTTCCTGGAGGCCGTTCAGGATGCGGATGAACTGATCCGTGTTTATGACTTGCTGCTGCCCCAGGTGAACTATATGCCGTCCTTGTTACAGCGTCAGCTGAACTTGTTGCTGGAACATCATAAGGATTCTTCTGTAATCGATCTTTTTGGACGGGCTCACGATGCTACGGGCAACAAGGAATATTTGACCAAGATGGTTCAGGGACTTGTGTTCCAGCGCCGATTGCAGGAAGCCCGAGCTGTCGTAGATACTTTGACTGGCTCTAGCGAAGACAACGAATCCATGGTCGTTCTCCTGATGACGACTTTGGCGGAAACGGACCGTGCTGTTGCATATACCCTGCTCAAGAAGAAATACTATGAGGATGGTGTCCGTTCTCCTGTGCTGACAAACTTCCTGGGCCATTACGAGAATATTCATGGAGACGTCGATAGCGCCAAGGTTCACCTGCTGCAGGCGGCTGAATCGTTGGGCGACCAGAAGGTTTATGCGGCTAATGCTTACCACGCCCTGGCTGGAATCGCCGTCAAGGAAAAGCGCATGAACGATGCCGTGCTTTATGCCGAGAAGGCTGACTCTGTGTCGATGGGTGCAGAAAAGGCCATGTTGGCCATGATGTACGGCTCTGCAAAGATGTATGACAAGGCCTACAAGATGCTGGATTCCCTCATCGCCGTTTGGGATAAGTGGAGCCCGCTGGCCGGAGTGGCTGATTCTGTAACTTTGCGCAAGATGAACGCGGAAGTGGAACGGAACAAGTTGCAGTTCCGTAGCGTCTATGGACGTATTCTGGCTAATGAAGCCCAGGAAATTTTGCAGACCGATAAGTATGATTCTGCCAAGATCGCCCTTGCAAATGCGAAGCGTGCCAAGGCACAGGAATTTTACGAGGGAATTGCCGCCGTCGATTCGTTGAACATGGATGTGCGCATGCTGATGGCCATGAATCTGGAACGCATGGGACGCTATGAAGAATCCTTCAAGATGTTTGAATTCCTGTTGGATAGCGTTCGCGCCCGCAGTGTAGATCAGCCCGAAGTCCTGAATTATTATGGCTATACCTTGATTGACCTGAACCGCAACGCAGACGAAGTGGAAAAGGGTTTCCAGATGGTTTTGAAGGCTCTTGCCATGGAAAAGTCGGAAACTCCCACTGAGGCTTATCTGGATTCCAAGGCATGGGGGCAGTATCGCAAGGGCTTTTATGCAGAGGCCCTGAAGACCATGCAGGAAATCAAGGATCCGAAGTTTGATGAGGATGCCGTTTATTGGGAACATATGGCTGCCATTCAGGAAGCCCTTGGCAATAAGGCTGAAGCCACGGCTGCCTACAAGAAATTGCTGAAGCTTATTCCGAAGCATCCTGAAGCAAGGCGCTTCCTTAATATCAAGAAAAAGTAAAAGGCGGTTGCTTTATGCCGCTGTTTAGATTTCGCTCTCTTTTCTCTTTGCTGCCTGTCTGTGCCTTGGTACTGGCCATGTTTGTTGTTGCCGGCTGTACGGGGGGCAAGGTTCGCACAGACGCACCTGTGGCGGAAAAGGAAATTGCTCCTCAGGATAGTCTGCGGGCTAAGTTTAAGCTGACCATTGTCCAGAATGGTGAAAATCAGGAGCTGGATGCCGTCCTGTTTTCTGTACCTGGAAAACGTTATCGCATGGAATTGACGGGCCCCATGGGCATTGGGGTTGCCTCGATGCTTTGGACGGAAGAAGGTTGGCTCATGACCTTCCCCACAGAAAAACTTTATGTGAAGGGCGTTGGCTATATGGTTGGGCTGCTCAATGACCGGAGCTTACCCCTGGTTCATATCCATCAGATTGCAGCTTTTTTTGAGGGTAAGTTACTTCCGGATAATTACGAGGATGTGGTGCCTGGCCACGAAGCCGTTGATGGGACGGGACGTCACTTTACCTATGAATTGCAGGATTCGCGAGTGGTTCAGCTAACCTATACGGGACGTGACGGAAAACCTGAAACGTTGAAGTTTTCCGGGTTCCGCGAATTTGAGGGAAATGTGTTACCCGAGACCATTGTTTTTGAACGTGGGGAAAAGCGATTCCTGGAAATAAAAATCAAGAAGGTGACCCACGGAAAGTCTTTTAGCGGTGGAACCTGGAAATTGAATGTTCCCCGGAGTTTTAAGCTTGTTGAACAGTAATTTTTTAGGTTGTGATTCCGGTGCGGCTGTTTTTGATTTTTGTAGATTGAGGTTGTGAAGATGAGTTTTTTTTATAAGATTAGCCTTTTGTTTGCCTTGGTTTTGTTCCAGGCGTCTTTTAGTTTTGCTGCAGATACCTTGGAGGTATTTGCGATTCGAGTTCAGTTTGCCGAAGAAAAGACTGACAATTCGTTGACCACGGGAAATGGAACTTTCGACTCTGACGAAAAGAAGAAGGATTCGTATAAGTTGGATCCGCCGGGCCGTCGCAATAGTGTGCCCTATTGGAAGAAGCATTTTGATTTTGCGAATGCCTATTACAAGGCTGCCAGTGGCGGAAATATTGTAATCAAGTCCAGAATTTTTCCGGAATCTTCCAGTGCTTACAAGCTGAAGAAGCAAATCATCGACTATAATCGAACCAGCAAGAGGGATGGCGAAAAGACTGCTGAATTTGATTCTTCCCGTGTTTGCGATTATATGCAGTTCGTGTACGATGCCGTAATGGCCGCTCATGAATCCAGCGATTCGCCCTTTAGCATTCCCCTTTCGAAAAATCCGAATACGAAACGTGCCTTTATGATTATCCATGCCGGTGCCAGCCGGTTGATGGATGGCGGTACCATGGGTTCGAACAATGCCGACACCCCTGCCGATTTTATAGACGCTTTTGTTAGCGGGGAGTATTGGCCGTTCCTGTCTGATACCTTGGCAAATGTTGCTCTAAAGGCTGATTCCTCTAGCAAGAAGTCTGTAGTTGACGGTCTTGCTCTTAAGGGGGCCTCTATCGATACCTTGCGCTCTATAATGGTCATGAGCGAAACCGCTTCCCAGGATGGTTTGAACTGGGGTGTAAACGGGATTCTGGTAAATCAGATAGGCCGTCAGCTTGGTATGCCCGATACCTATGATGTGGTGAAGGGAATTTCTCGCCTGGGTTATTTTGACTTGATGGACTTTGCCGGCTATAATGCAGGAAATGGATTCTTGCCTGCACTGCCTGCGGCCTGGGAACGAACCTATATGGGGTGGAGTTCCGTTCAGGAAGTTCGCCCCTCTGCAGGAAAGAAAATTTCTGTGGATGTGGCTGCAGCCGGTTCCGGGGCCTGCTCAAAATCCAAGAGTAAAAATGTCTGTACTGAAGTCCTGAAGGTGCCTCTCAGCGCATCTGAATACCTGCTTGTAGAAAATCGTCAGCGTTCCTGGAACAAGGATGGCGAGGTGAGCGTGGTGCTGGGTGAACCTGACGAAAGTTCAGATACGACAATCAGGACCGTTCCCGTAGATAGTCTTGACCTTGTGTTCCAGGATAGCACTTGTGTCAAGGGGGAATGCAAGGTGAACAAGAAGAAGGCCCGTGGTGTCATTCTTGATGTAAGCTCCTTTGATGCGGGCATCCCTGCAAGCGGTATTGCCGTGTGGAAGGTGAACGAATGGTTCCTTCGTAGAAATTTGGAAGATGGTGTTGCCAACTATTGGGCCGGCGATGAATTCCGTGACCATCAGTTTGGACTTTCACTGATTGAAGCCGATGGCGTGCTGAGTATCGGAAAGACCTTTAAGAACGCCCTGGGCGAAGATACCTATGATTACGGAAGTGGTGCGGATTTGCTGCCTCATTTGCGCGTAGCGGACAAATCTTCAAAGCAGAAATTCGATACGGTAAAGACCATCAATCCCACCGGTTATGCGAATACCATGACGACCCAGGGCGGTTATACGGGTATCAAGATTTCTGTTTCCGTTCCCGAAGATTTCCGAAAGGAAAAGACGGCTAACGGCCTGATGGGGGATAGCGTCCTTAATTTTGCCTCGACTCTTATTACGGTGACCGTTTCTATTGATGATGGAAGTATTGAAGACAGCAAGTTCCCGAGAGAGGTTGGCCTGAACGGAATCGTCCGTGGCGCAGTCTTTGTGGATAATCCTGAAAAGAGCGGGGAGAAAATTGTTGTGTTCGGTGCAGACAATGGATCCCTGCAGGCATTTAGCGCTTTGGGTGATACCTTGTTTGATGCGGATACGGTCGTTGTTAAAAAACAGCTGACGAATAAGGGGACTGAAAAGGAAATTCCGCTTTATCGCATCGGTTCCAATTATGGTCCCCTGCTGGGTATGGCTAGCGATGGCAAATACGTTTATTCGCTTCACGAAAAGCATCTGGTCCGTACGCAGTTTGAAAGCGAATCCTACGTAAGTGAAACGGCGTTGGATGTGGACTCTGTGGTGGCTGGCCCCATGGTGGTTGGAAATGAACTGTGGTATGCGACTAGACATCAGATTCGAAATGTGAAAATTGGCGACGGAAAGTTCTCTAGGGGATTTGACGTCAAGGTGACTGCCGACGGAAATATTACAGATATGGCTTTCTGTGGTACGGATGAGGATGGCAATTCCAAGATTGCCTATGTTACGGACGAAGGTGAAGTGGGCTTCGGTTCCAAGGTGAATTCTGCTACCTATGAAAGTGAACCCGCAAAAGTTCACGGAACTGAAAAATTCTACCGCGTTTCCTGTACAGACATGGATCGCGACGGTGTTGAGGAAGCTATTGTCCTCGGCAGCCGTGGAACGGTGTCTGCTAGAAAACGGAATGGAAAGTCTGTTGTCTGGACCAAGAATTATGAGCGTGGTGCTGCTGGCTCCAGCGGCCTCTCTGATGAAACTTCTGGTATGGCCCTGGGTGACATAAACGGAGATGGTTATCCTGAAATCGTATTCCTGGGAGATAACCTGGTTTATGCCCTCGATCGTTTTGGCTTGCCCGTTTCTGGATTCCCCGTGAAGATTTCAAAGGGTAGTCCTGTGTATGGATTCTTTAGCGACCCGTTGCTGGTTGATGTGACTGGTGATGATGTTCCGGAAATTCTTGTTCCTAACAATGACGGATTGATTTATGCCTATACGGGAAAGGCCAAGCGGGTTTCTGGACAGTTCCCCCTTGCTGCAGGTAGTTTTGAGTATGTGGACTCCCTGAGTGAATTGCAGCCTATGAGTATTTATGTAACGGACGCTGTTGGTAGTAGCAAGTCTGCTGGCCCGGAACTTTATGCCTTCCACAGAAGTAACGTTAGTGCATTCCGTTTGCAGAAGGCTGCTGAAGATGCTGCGGGTAATGCTGCCGCATGGACCTTGCCTGCCGGCGGTAACGAACGTACTGGCTATCTTGATGCCTCCAAGCTGAAGGATGTGAAGGCTTCTAAGTCTAAGGATGAAATTACGGAATTCTTCATGTTCCCCAATCCGGTGCGTGGCGGGGTGGCCAAGGCCCGTTTTGAAGTTGGTGCAGAAGCCAATTCCGCAACGATTGAATTGTATGACATAACGGGCCTCTGCGTGTTCAAGCAGAAAATGTCTGATGTTGTGGCTGGCCGCAATCAGTTTGAAAACCTTGACCTGAAAAAGCTAGGTTCGGACGTATACACCGCTCGCCTGCGTGTAGATTTCAAGTCTGGAAAGACTAAGCAGAAACTGTACCGTGTGGGAGTTATCCGCTGATGAGGTTCCGCTTATGCCTAGGGTTTCTTGCCATGGGTTTGATGGTGTCCTGCAGTTCTGTTGCTGGTGGGGCGCCTGAAGATTTGGACGAAACCTCCTCCAGTGGGCATGAACGTCAGTCTAGTGCCGTTGTCAGAAGTTCTTCTAGCCGATCGGAAAGCCCTGTTCAAGAGTCTTCGGGTTCTGCGGAACCTTCGTGTAGTTCTGCATTGAGCTCGGATTCCCTTTTGTCTTATTATGTAAGCTGGGTAAAGATTCCTGCGTCCTCTGTAAAAAGAGGCTCCATGTCTTTTTCTGTGAGTTCCTTTGAAATCGGGAAGACGGAGGTGACCCAGTCTTTGTATAGAACCATTATGGATTCCTTGCCGGCAATGGGTGTCTCTGGTGACAGTATTCCGGTGGCGAACGTAAACTGGTATGAGGCAATCTTGTTCTGCAATGCTCTATCGAAAAAGGTGGGGCTTGATACGGCCTATGTCTATGAGGCTGCCGAAAACGCACAATATCTGCAGAACTTGTATGTTGATTACAGCGTTGAGTCCGTGAGACTTCCTACGGAAATGGAATGGGAAGTCGCCTACCGTGCCGGAACGACTACGACATATTATTGGGATCGGGAAGAAGCTTCTAAATACGCTTATTATGTACAAAGTAGTGGCCCCGCTGTCGTGGCTCAGTTTATGCCTAATGCCTATGGCCTTTATGATATGGCTGGCAATGTGGCGGAATGGACTAACGACTGGTACGGAGTGAAACCGACTAAATCGCAGATGAATTATACCGGGGCGAAATCCGGCAGTTTGAAAGTCGTTCGTGGAGGTGGCTGGGGCGATAAAGTCAAGGCCCTTGCCGCCGATACTGTTGCTAAAAGGGAACCCCTTTATCGGGGTAAGGATTTGGGCCTTCGTTTGGTGCATTCGACTGGTTTTTAGATAATTTCTGTTAATGCCTAAACGGCTAATTTGTTAAATTGTAGCCATGAAGATTTCGAACTCCATGGCTTTTTCATTTGTAAGGTTTTTGCTTCCTGTTGGGATGGCATTGCTGATTTCTTCCTGCTCTGAAGAAAAGTCTGAACCTTTACCGGAACTTCCGCCTGTTGAATTGCCGAAGGATGTGACGGGCCTCTATTCGGGAAGTATGCCTTGTGATGACTGCACCATGAAGGCATTGCGCATAACCTTGAATGAAGACTCCACTGTTAATGCGGTGCAGACCCGTGTAACTGATTCCATGCAGGTGGATTCCCTGAAGGGTGTGTTTTCTGTAGTGGATAGTTCCATAAGGATTGTTTTGCCCTCTGCTTCTGAAAGTGCAGATAGTGTTCACTGGAATTTTAAACGCTCTGCATCTGGAAATCTGGTTTATATGAATTCTGCAGGTCAGGTCTATGAAGATGAAAATGGCCGTCGTGCAGAACTGTTTAGAATCATGACGGCTCCCGTCCAGAAATCCAAGGATCCGAAATGAAGGTCAAGACCTTAGTGATTGATGACGAGCCTTGGGCTCGTGCCCGCATCATCTCCATGTTGGAGGATTACGCGAGCGAGTTTGATATTCAGGGGGAGGCAGAATCTGGAGCTCAGGCAATCAAGGCTATTCAGGACCATCTTCCTGATGTCGTCTTTCTGGATATCCAGATGCCGGATATGGATGCATTTGATGTTCTGCATGCCTTGAATCCGGAGGAAGTCCCGTATGTGGTCTTTACGACCGCCTATGATGAGTTTGCCTTAAAGGCCTTTGAAGAAAATACGGTTGATTATTTGCTGAAACCCTTTGATTCGGAACGTTTGATGGCCACAGTTGAAAAACTGCGCAAGATATTCCCCGATGATGGTTTTAGTATTCCGGCGCCTCCTGATTTTACCTGGAAGAAGTTCCGTAACGTGGTAGACTTGAGCAATTTCTACCTGCAGCGAATTCAGGTTCGAAAAGGAGATCGTTGTATCTTTCTGAGTGTAGATGAAGTGGTCCGTTTTCAGACGGAAGGCCGTTTTACCATGGCCTATACGATGAACGAGATGCATATAGTCGATGTGTCGACCATGGAACTTGAGAAACGTCTGGATCCCATGCATTTTATACGCGTTAACCGTTCGACCATTGTTTCGATTGACCATATCGCAGAGTATCGCAAGGTGAACTCCCGCATTACCATGGTGCTTCGAGATAAGAGCAGGACTGAACTGGTAGTAAGCCAGGCCATGTTCAAAAAGATTCGCAGCCTGTAAAATTATAAGTCAGATTTTAATTTGGAAAATAAGATGAAGGACAACTTGCAAGAGAAGAAAGTTTTTTCTGTGAAGGGTTTTGTGAAGGGCTTGTTTAGGGAAATAATTGTTCCCATTGCTCTGGCGTTGATTGTAATCCAATATGTGATTCAGGCTTTCCAGATTCCTAGCGGATCTATGGAAGATACGCTGAAAACAGGAGACTTCCTTCTCGGTTTGAAGTTTACCTATGGCTCTCCCATACCTTTTGGAAATCAGAAGTTCCCTGCTATTACCGATCCCGTGCCTGGGGATGTGGCAATTTTCCGTTATCCCGGGGAACCTGAATATCCCGATGGTAATCCTCGCCGCTATACTCATCTCTTTAACGCCTTGATGCTTGGCAATTTCTACTGGGATCATGAACCTGAAGAGGGACAGCCTCACTTAGTTCATTATGGCGATGGTCCGAAGGATTACATCAAGCGCTGTGTGGCTGTGAGTGGCGATACGGTTGCCGTTCATGGCGGTCGTCTTTATGTGAATGGCGTTAAGCAGGATACCTTGCCCGGACGTGGTAAATGGACTAGTACGGTTCGAACCATGTCTCCTCGTGACGAACGAGAACCTTTTGTTGTGCCGTCTGTAGGTGATACTCTGTATGTGGATTCCCTGCCGTTGGATAAGCTCTGGTGGTTGCGTTCCCTTGTCGCCCAGGAAAATCCGGATGACTCCGTCAAGCTTGATATTTCTCTGTGGAAGGATGGTGTCGAAAGCAATAACTACGATTTCGAGAACTTCCGCATACCGGTAGAAAATGACCGCGGGCTGGCCATGAATGAACTGTTCCGCCGCAATCGTACTATCCTTCAGCAGCGTGTGACCCAGGGGGACACCGTTTCTGGGGTGATGAGCTTCGCCTATTTCAGGGAACTGGCCCGTATCTGCTATTTGCCTATGCTGGATCCCCATGCCAAGGGTGGGCTGATGCGCGAAGTTAGCTACATCGGTTTCGAAGCTTCTATGTTGAAGGATCTGGAAGACAATGTGAACGCTTTGAATGCATCGGCTGTTAGTGCCGCTGTTGTCGATTCTGCGGTTACGGATTCCGTTGTTGCTGATTCCCTGGCTGATTCGCTGAAGGCTGATGTGGCTCGTTCTCCTGTTTTTGAAATCAGGAAGAACTTGACTCTCGGCGGTAAAAAAATGGATTACTATGTGGTTCAGACTCCTCAGTATTTCATGATGGGTGACAACCGTGATAATTCCGCAGATAGTCGTTATTGGGGATATGTGTCGCTCCGTAATATGCGCGCCAAGGCTTTTGTCATTTACTTCTCTTTTGAAAATGAAGATGAGTCTTTCGCCTTGTCCAATCCCTTTACCTGGTGGCGTCTGCCCTTCAAGATCCGCTGGAACCGACTGGGCAAGATTATCCACTTGATTGATTAAGTCTGAAAGTGTTGTTAGGATGAATTTTTTTAAGACCGTATACGTTCTAGGTGCGATTGTTGCGAGCTTGCTTGTGGCCTGTGCGACGCAGGTGGCTCCGTCCGGTGGCCCCGAAGATAAGTTGCCTCCGCGTGTGGCGGGGGTGTATCCAGCTCCGTATACGACAAACCATCCTAACGAACTTTATGTAAAGCTTGAATTTGACGAATGGATTAACGCCTCTATTCCCAGGAGCGCTGTTTCTATTTCTCCGCCGATTGATAAAAGAGTGCGGTTTGACGTCAGCGGCAAAACTCTGGAGTTGTCGTCTCGTGCAGAGCTTGATTCTGGAACGACGTACACAGTAACGTTTGCGGGTGGTATCAAGGATTTGCGCGGCAATGCTCTTGCAAAGCCTTTCCAGGTTGTGTTCTCGACGGGAGCCTATATTGACTCGCTGACTCTTTCGGGCCGAGTTCTTGTGAATGCGGCTATGGCAAAGAAGAAGGAATTTCCCAGTGTGGGTTTGTTCCTGATGGGTGCAGATCGTGAAACGAAACATTATCTGGATAAGTACCGCGATTCTGTAACCAAGGCGCTGGACTCTCTGCCTATGATTCTTAAGGAACCGCCCCTGTATGTGACTCGAGCCGATAGTGCGGGGCATTTTACCTTGACGGGTCTTAAGGCGGGAATGTATCGTGTCGTAGCCTTTGTGGATGGCAATGGTAACCAGAAGGTGGAACTGGCAACGGAACAGGCTGGCGTTTGGACCCAGGATATTCACCTGACTGCAGAGACAACGGATACCTTATGGATTGCCGTGGCAGATATGGACTCGTCTCATCTGGAACTGGAATCTGTATCTCAGCCCTTTGCAAATGTGCTGGAAGCGAACTTTACACGAAACGTCTATTTTGATTCCCTGTTTAGAGATTCTGCCAACTGCTTCCTGACTTCTCCTGAAAATGAGAAGGTGTATCCGAAGCTTGTTTATTTGGGAGCATCTTCCAATAAGCCGCAGTTCTATTTTGATCCGGCACCCAAAAGTGAAATTCTTTACAAGTTTACTTGTCTTGCCGGAAAGGATTCGCTTTATCGAACTTTGGATACGGCAAGAAATGAAGTGGAATGGGAATGGAAGAAGATGGAGTCCGATACGCTTCCGCCTGCGGTAAGTACGGTGAAGGCTGTCTCGAAGTCAAAGAACCTGTTCCCTGACGATTCCCTGATCGTCTTGTTTAATAAGCCCAAACTGGATTCTGTAGAAGAAACCTTCTATGTGGCGGTTAACAAGGATACGACCGAGGTTCAGGTCAAGCAAATCGATCCGGTGCGTTTTGTGGTATTGAATTCTGACCCGTGGGGAACGGACCTTACGATGAACTTCTTGATGGGGTATAACGATACGACGTTGGCGGCTGCCGACAGTAATGGCGTTCGTGATACCGTTGTTGAACTGAAGTACAAGAAACTGCAGAAATTTGAAACGGTGGCGAAGTTGAAACTTGCAACGTTGCAGGGTGCTGTCCCCGGTGCAAAGGTAGGTGCCCTGGTCCGTCTGCATTCCATCGAGTCTGATAAGGATTTTATAGAACCTTGTGATAATGCGGGCCGCTTTAAGTTTAACGGACTGGTCGAAGGGTCCTATTTTATGGACTACTATTATCCCCAGGAAGGAAAGAATATTCCTGATGGAGGTTCCATTGAACCTTTCCGTTATGGGTCTCCCTGGAGAGCGATTAACGATACATTGAAGCTGAAGAATGGTGAAAATATTCTAGACCAGTTGCAGGCTGCAATTCCGTCTCTGCATTAGAATTTTGGTGAGGATAAATATGGGAAATATTCCGACTTTTGTTGCGATTGATCTTGAGACAACGGGTCTTGATTTTGAAAAAGATGAAATTATCGAAGTCGCGTTGGTCCGTTTTGAAAATGGGGTCCCTGTTGAAGATGTGGATTATCTGGTCAAGCCAACGACGGCTTCCTTGCGCCCCTTTATTGAAAATCTGACTGGAATATACAAGAGCGATCTTGAAAATGCAGAATCATTTGCAGGTGTGGCAGGCAAGATTTATTCCTTTATCGGAGATTATCCCATTGTTGCTCATAATGCCGCATTTGATTCGAAGTTTCTGACCCAGACTTTTGCAAAGGTCGGTATTTCCTTTGAAAACCATATGGTGTGGGATTCCTTGACGGTTTCTCGTATCGCCTACCAGAATGTTCCTAATCATCGCTTGGATACCCTGGTCCAGGAATTGAATATTCCCAGGAGCCGGGCACACCGCGCGTTGCCTGATGCCGATGCCTGCGGCAGACTTTTTGTGATGTCCCTGGAAAAAATTCAGGGTGAAGACCGCTGGCTGTATAACGCCCTTTCCAAGGTTGCAGTCAATTCCAACTGGTCTGCAATTTGGCCCGTTTCTGGTGAATCCGAAAATGAATTTTCTTACAAGTTGCCGGAAGTCCCCCTGGAAGAGGTTCCTGTAAAGAACCACGTTCCCCGCGTGGGAGAATTCTTCCAGGAAGGCGGCATTCTTGCCAAGAATATGGCTGGGTATCAGCCCCGTTCTAACCAGCAGGATTTGGCCGCTGTGGTGGAACGCAATATGCATAAGGGTGGGCTTTGCGTCATCGAGGCGCCTACGGGTTCTGGAAAATCGCTTGCGTATTTAGTGGCCGCCGCTAACAAGGCTGCATCCGATGAACGAGTCGTCATTAGTACGGCAACCCGTGCGCTTCAGGAACAATTGTGGAATCGCGATATTCCCCAGCTGTCCTGCTTGTACAATGGCAAGTTGAAGGCTTCTGTTTTGAAAGGGCGCGAAAATTATTTGTGCCTAAGAAAGTTTGAGGCAATTCTTGCGTCCCCCGAAAATATGCTCTTGCCGGAAGAAAGAGATTCCTTCATGGCTATTATACCTTGGGTCTATACGACGACAACTGGTGACGTGAATGAATGCTCTTCGTTTAGTCAGGGACGTAATCGTGTGCTTTGGTCCAAGATGGCAAGTTCTGCAAAGTCTTGCCTTGGAGAAAAGTGCCCGAATTATGGCAGGTGCCCAGCCCTTGCCGCAAAGCGCCGTGCCATGAATTCCAATTTGCTGCTGGTAAACCATTCTCTGTTCCTGGCAGACATGTCGTTGGATTTTGCGCTGCTTCCGCTTTACGAACATATTGTGTTTGATGAAGCTCACCGTCTGCCTGAAATCAGCAACCAGTCGCTGTGCCGTACGGTGTCGTTCTTTGGCCTGCGTAATGTCATTAAGACTATGGTTCCGTCCCGCACTAAAAAGGATGGCCTCGTTGCAGAAATCGAGGCTGGAATTCCGGCGGAGTGTACTGAAGCCCATGAGGTATGCGCTAATTTGGTTGAAAGCCTGGGCGAATTGGAAAAGGCCTTGCATCGTTTCTTTATGAAGATCGGCAAGAAGCTGACAAAGCAGAAAAATAAGAATGGCTTCTCGTATTCTTCTAGCATGATGGCAGAATATGATGCCGATCCTGCAGGCTTTATGGACCAGTATGCCAAGGTTCAGAAACTGGTAGAAAAACTTTCCGCCATGGCTTCCAGGGTCAATGAATCTGTTTCTGGATTGGTGCATGATCTGAATGGCCGAATGACGGAGATCGAAAGATTCGTTTCTGATTTTGAGTTCCTGACCAAGGGCGCTCGCGAAGACTGGATCTTCTTTATGGAGGAACCTTTTAATCCTCATACCATAAAGCTTCATGCCTACCCGTTGAATTTCGGTACTATCTGGAAAGAAAAGTTCTATCCTTGGATCAAGTCTGCTACCTTTACTTCTGCGACCTTGGCGGTACAGGGTGACTTGACTTACTTTGTTGAAAGAATGGGCTTGAACGTCCAGGATCCAAAGAGGGCCCCCTTCCTTAGAGTGTATAACGAATCGTCTACAAAGGAGGCTCGCCAGTCTGTAATGGTGGCTAAATATTTGCCGAAACCTTCTGCACCGGAATATAACGAGGCTTTGAACGATACCCTATGTCAGTTCTTGCCGGAGGTGGAAGAAAATGCCATGGTTCTCTTTACCAGCGTTTCGGCGATGATGAAGGCCCAGGCGGCACTTGCTCCGCTGTTTGCGCAAAAGGGCAAACTGCTTCTTTGCCAACATGTCGACGGTGCTCTGGATGGACTGATTGCCATGTTCCGCAAGGAAAGGGGCGCTTGCCTTTTGGGCTGTCAAAGCTTGTGGGAAGGTGTTGATTTCCCGGGTGACGCCTTGAAACTTCTGGTGATTCCTAAGCTTCCGTTCCCGAATCCCATGGATCCTCTTGTTGCGGGAATTTCTGCCAAGATGAAATCCGACGGTAAGAATTCCTTTAAGGATTATTATGTGCCGGAAGCCTATATGGAATTGCGTCAGGGGCTGGGACGTCTGATTCGTTCTGAAGAAGATTCTGGTAAGGTTCTGATTCTTGATAACCGCGTGGTGCTGGAACATTATGGCAAGAGCTTTATGCGGATCTGGAACATGAAGCAGAAGGTTGCCGACTCCATAGAAGACATCAAGTCTTTTGTGAAGTCCTAGACTTTGGCTCCGGATTATTTTTTCTAAATTTGGCGCCCTAATAGGGTGTGACTGATGTACGATTTAAATTCGTTTTTTGATGGAATGTCCAAGCAACTCCTTCGTGGTGTCCATGCGAAGGCCTTCGGACATAAGGGTCTTTTGAATAACGCTCTGATCCAGAGCGAAGCCTTGTCTTATTTTGATGATCGCAGACGTGCTGCCGACTTGTTTAGCAAGATGGAACTATGGCAGCGTCGCTGCATCAGCTTGGTTTACAATAGCGGTTCCCGCGGCTTGACTTATAATGAATTGCGTCTGACCGTTCCGGTTGGAAAAGTACGCGACCTGCAGAAGTTCCTTTTGGATATGTGCCGTGAATATTTGCTGTGGCGCACATCTACTGGTAGTACGATGGTCTACTACGGTTTCTCTAATTTCTGGGGCTGCTTTGGAATGGCTTCTGAAATGGAGTTCCCGGCTAGAGCCAAGTTCGCCTGTTTTCAGAACTTGCTGGACTGGCACATCTGCCTGGTGTTGTCGTACGCCTTGCGCAAGGAACTGAAGGTGAATACCAATGGTACCATCCATCGTCGTGGTTACCAGATTTGCGTGGATTCCTTTACGTCTACAAAGCAACTGTCTGAACGTGCTGCCGAAAACGAGCTGTCCTTTATTTTCAATTTCCTGACAGGGAATGGTTGGCTGGAACAGGAAGACTCCTGCTTGGTTCCGTCTGAAAAGGCTCTTGAATTTATTCGTAAGAATGGTTTCCGCTTGCATCAGGATGTAGTGTCCTGGTGGCTAAAGGAACGTTTCCGCGGCGATCGCAATCACTGCGTCCAGTTGCTGAAAATTTTGGAACAGCCTCGTCCTGTCGCCGACGCCTGCAATCTGCTGTGGGTTCTTGACCCGACGTTCCGCATGGTAGAGAAGAACAAGGAGCTCCCTTGGGAATACCTGCCTCGCCCCTTGCGTGAATTGTGGCTGCTGGGATTTGTGAAATTCCAGATGGTTGACGGTAAGGTGGCCGGTGTTGTCATGGAACAGTCTGGCAAGGATTGGGTGGAAACATCTATCGCCTCCATTCCTGAACAGAACATTTCCTGCCTGCCCAATTTTGAACTGATCGTATCGACGGGAACTTCTCCTCGTGTGCTTTTCACTTTGGCAAGTCTTTCCAAGGTTGAAAATGATGAAGTGTTCCTCCGCTTTGCCTTGAACCGTGAAACTTATATTCAGGGTTTAAGGTGTGGTCTGCCTGAAGCGGAAATCGAAAATTTCAAGAACTGGATTAAGCCTCCCGAAAATGTTGCCTCTACAATTTCGGAATGGAACTCCTCCTATTATGGGGCCAGAGTTCATACCGTTCGACTTCTGAAAATTGAAGATCTGAAAGTGCTTGCGGAACTTTCCCGCTTCCCGCAGTTTACCGAAGCTACGACCGAATACATTCCCGGTTACGGTTTTATCTTGAAGCCGGAACTGGAACATAAGGCTTTTGAAATTCTGGAAAACTACGGTTATTGCCCCTTTGTCGAAAAGCATGACGTGAACCGTCTTCCTGCACCTACCGAAGAATGGCGCAAGGACTTTGTCGTGGCATGGCCCGAGGCGAAGGCTCCCGACTATGAACTGAAAGATGATGCCGATGAAAATACTTTGCAGACGGCCTTGAACTCTACGAAGTATGGCAGCAACTATCAGAAGATGAGCACGTTCGATCTGGTGAAGGTGCTGCGTTATGCCAAGACTGTGGGAACCTTGGTTGGCGTCAAGGCCAAGGATCCTGTCAAGCGTAATGCCAAGGAAGAAGAAAAGATTTTCTTTGTCCATGCGTTGAAACTGGCCAAGTCTCCCCAGGTCATTGAAATTCAGATTTATGGAAAGGAAGAAAGGGAAATGCTGGACCTGTCCTTTATTCAGGAAGTGAAGGTCTTTAACGGCAAGGAACCCTAGAATTCGTTTTCTTATGGCAGGGTCTGCGCATAGCCCGCTATATCGATTAACTCATCCAGTGTTAATTCGTCTATGTAGGGTTCCATGTTGCGGTCATCATCGCCGAAATTCATCTGATACCAGAAAGTTGGCATGTCATTTCTAGCTCGGTCCCCGATGAAAATCGGGGGCTTTCTGTAATCGTGGGCGAAGTTGAGTCGATGCCCTTCTTCGCCGTGGCATGACTTGCAGTTTTGATTGAAAAGTTTTTTCCCGCGTTCCGGGTTGGCTCCCTTTAATTTTCCATCGGGTTGAAGAAGTTTGTACACGAGAAGGGCCATGCGTGCGTCTTCGCGGGTGAGGGTGTCTCCTTCGGAACCTGGGGCGGGGGTGCCTGGGCTTTGCGAAGTGTCTGGTTCGCTGTTTGCGAATGCGGGCATAATGGAGGTGCCTAGCAGCATCCCATACACAGCTAACAGTGTAAATAAACATTTAAACTTGTTTACGCCCATAAACGACAATTTAGTAAGGCTTGCTTGAGGACGTCGGGACAATTACTATAATTTTGTTTATGAGATTAGGTGTTTTTTTTAAAGTGGCGGTCTTTGGACTCGCACTTGTTTCTTTTGTGGCTTCTCCCCAGGCCAAGGAAAATTCTATGAATAATTTGTCTGAAAGCTCACTGGCGAAGAATTGCATTTTTAATGGCCGCTGGGATCATCAGAATCAGTTCAGCAGGACTAGCGCTCCGGCGGCAGTTATTCAGTTTAATGCCGTGGCGAAGTCTATTGATTTCGATCTGGAAGGGGAATCCCGCTGGATCCTCGTAGAAGATTCAAGGGAAGTTGCCGCCTTTGTTAGCGGTGCGCGTAAGGTCCAGTCGGTCAAGGTGGCCGGAGATGGTGAATCCCACCGTTATCGCCTGGTGAAAATCAGCGAGACGAATCCCGGTTCCGTAAAGGTCTACGGAATTTCTCTGGATGGTTCCGGAAGTTTTGGCTCCGTTCCCAAGCAGAGTGGCCGACGTATCGAATTTATTGGGGACTCCTTTACCGTGGGCTTCGGTGATGAAGGTAGCGGTTCCGATGACCCGTCCCTGGTTTTCGAAAAGACTAACGCCTCCAAGAGCTATGCCTACCTGCTTGCCGATGGCTTCAAGGCTGATTTTCAGGTGAACGCCTTTAGCGGTCGCGGCATGGTCCGCAATTACGACAATATTGTGCCTGAATGGAAGGTGCCTCGCCTTTATGAATTTACCGTTCCCGGTGAGGCCCCGGCGGATTTGGCTGGCAAGCTGCCCGAAGAATCCCTCAAGTGGGATTTTGGCAGCTTCCACCCCCAGGTGGTTGTAATCTTTATTGGCATCAATGACTTCCAGGGAAACCCTCCTTATGGCGACAAGAAGGAATTCTCCAAGGCTTATGCGGAGCTCCTTCAGAAACTGCGCAAGGCCCATGAAGGGGTGAAGTTCCTGCTGGTGTCCACAAAAATCTGGCCCAATGATGACCTGACTCCCACTGTAAAGGCCATTTACCAGTCCGAACTGGCTGCCGGTCACAAGGATTTGGAATTTGTGGAGGTCCGTACGGATAATGCAGGCCTCCTTGGGCATCCGGATGTGCATTCCCAGGCCGATTTGGCCCGTACTTTGCGCCCATTTGTAGCTAAACTGGGTGGCTGGCTATCCCGTTAGCCCCTATTTTTATATATTTGAGGGACAATATCTTACAAGTATAGGTTTCCTATGTCTAGGCTCTTTGAGAAAATCTATGTGCTGTTCAGGATGAATATCCTGATTTTCGTGTTGTTGGCTCTTACCGCCATCGCCCTTTTTGCGTACGAAAATGGCTTAGATAATATCGAATTCCTCAAATTGTCGGATTTCCCTTACGTCATCGCCCAGTCTGACTCTGTGGATGGCGGCGGATCTGCAGTAAAGCTGACCCGTACGGATTCCTCTGTCATCATGGACTATGAACTCCGTGAAGGCTACGCCTATCCTTATGCTGGCGTGAAGATTTTCCTTGGAGACGGTAAGGTCCGCGGTAAGGATCTTTCCCATTACGACAGTATCTTCGTGTGGGTGAAGCCCCGTGGCGAAGGTTCCGTCCGTCTCTACATGCGCGGTTATGATAGCGCTATCTATCGCGACGGTGATGAAACTTCACTGAAGTTCAACGAAATAGAATTCTTCCCCCTGAATGAAACCTATCCGGCAGTGTTCGTTCCCCAGGAATTCCGCGTGGCCGGCTGGTGGGTTGCTCAGAACGAGGTGGACGTTCATAAGGCTCGTGTAGACCTTTCTAACATCCCCCTGATCGAAATTCAGACCGGTACCAACGCTCCCCTGGGCTATGGTACTCTTGAAATCCGCGGTCTCTGCTTCAAGGGCAAGAAGATCGCCAAGGAAGACCTTACGACCGGCATCGTCGGTGTGTGGTTCGTGACCTTCTTCATGATCCTGGTCATCCGCTTCTTTGACTATAGCCGTGAACGGGCCGCAGCCAAGAAGAAGCGTGAAGAACTGGAAAAGAACCTGAAGGCTCTCGAAATCGAAAAGACTGAATACGAAAAGTCCAGTAAGGAAGACCCGCTGACCGGTTGCCTCAACCGTGCCGGTTTCAGCAGCATCCTGATGCGCGAACAGGAAAACCTGGTCAAGAATGACAGCCCTGTTTCCTTCGTGATTCTGGATATCGACCACTTCAAGCATATCAATGACCAGTATGGTCATAGCGTCGGTGACGAAGTGTTGGTGAATCTCTGCAAGCTGATCCAGAGCAAGATCCGTAATACGGATGCACTGGTCCGTTGGGGAGGCGAAGAATTCGTGATCCTCTGCAGCGACACGCCGATCCAGAATGCCCAGTTCCTTGCTGAAAAGCTCCGTATGGCTATTGAAAATACTCAGCTGATCAAGCAGCAGCAGGTGACCTGCTCCTTCGGTATTGCCGAAATGGTGGCTGGCGAAGATCCTAAGCGCCTGTTCGAACGTGCTGACAAGGCCCTTTACGCTTCTAAGGAGAACGGCCGCAACAGGGTGACTAGCGCCACCTTCAAGCGTACCCGTTAACGATATGAATAAGGCTGCCTTCTATATCGCAGCTGTTGCTTGCTCTCTTGCCGCGGTCCTCGTAACGGGTTGCGCCAAGAAGAGCCCCGAGCCGGAGTTCCGGCCCCTGCAGATTCATTGGATTCCCGGAGTGGGCGAGGATGAAGAATCCATGCCCACCAAGGATAATTGTGTGATTCGGCTCACGGCTAAACTGATGGGCGAGGATTTGGTTCAGGCTTCGCCGGTGGCGGATCTTGCATACAGAGTGGCATACGGAAAATCAAAGGAAGAGGCTGGAACCCTTTATTTTACTGGGGTTTGCGTCGATGCGGAAAGAAATTCCGCCCCCGAATGTCGGTGGAAGGCGACCTGCAGCAAGGACCTGGATATCGTTGTAAAGTTTCACAACGGAGATTAGTCTGCGGTGGTGGAATTTCTCATCGGGCTGATTTATCTTTTTCTGTATGAAGCAGATTTTTGAATATACCGACTACCGCGAGTGGTTACGTGACGCATTCGATGACTTTAAGCAGCGCAAGACTGTGATTTCGTGGCGTTATATGGCTATGAAGATGGGTGCCGATCCTGGTAATCTGCTTCGTGTTTCCCAGGGCAAGATTCACCTTTCTACCGCGCTTATCGAGCCGGCGGCTCAGTTCTTCGAACTGGATGAAAAGGAAACTGCCTACTGGACAGAAATGGTTTTCTTTGGCCGAGCCAAGACTGACAACGAAGCCTTGCAGCATTACGAACGTATGCAGGCTTTAAAGGGTGTGTCTCTCAAGCTTCTGCAGAAGAAGGAACTGGAATTCTACCGCCACTGGTACTACAACGCAATCCGTTCCATTATCGGTATTTGCAAGTTCAAGGATGACTATCAAGGCCTAGCCGAATGCTGCACTCCCCAGATTACCGAGGACGAGGCGAAAGCGGCCGTTCAGTTGCTTTACGAACTGAACATGATTTCAACAGACCGCGACGGCTTCTGGAAGGTAAACGATACCTTCGTGAGTACCGGCGGAAACTGGCGCTCTGCCGCTGTTCGACAGTTCCAGAAAGACACTATCGCCCTGGCAGGGGAGTCGCTGGAACGTCATGCACCGCACCTGCGAGATATCAGCACTGTCACCATGACGTTCAACATGGATGATATCCAGTTGATTCGCGAAAAGATTAATGAATTTCGAACGGATTTACTACGTTTATCTCAGGAAGGCGAAGGCGACAACACGGTTTTCCAGCTGAATATCCAGTTGTTCCCTCTTGCCTTTACAAAACCGTTGCAGGAGAAGGAAAAATGAACAGCCAGTTGCTGAAAAAGTTTGTTTTGCCTTTGTCGCTACCATTGGTAGCGTCGTTCTTTGCCTGCTCCGATAATCCTTCCGATTCCGGAAATAATCTCGCTGGTGGACCGGGTAGTATTACTACCAATGGTATCGTTGCCCGTGTTGGTGGCGTTCCTGTTTCTAATGCCAGCGTGTCCTTGCATCAGGTTGACTATACCGTACCCGAGGCTAAGGAAGAAGTTATGGTGGTCGCCGTGGCGACGACGGTTACCGATAGTGTTGGCCGCTTTGCATTGACCGTGCCCGACTCTGGCGAATACCGTATGACCGTGTCCTATGACGGTTCTGCCTATACAAAGATTGTTTCTCATGAGAGCTATCAGGCTCTGGATTCTCTGGAAGGGGTTGTAGACCTTTCTGCTATTGCAACCCTGACGGGTGTTGCCGATATTCCTGAAGGCAGCAAGGCGGTATGGGTTGGCGTTGTCGGCACTGATGTGCTGGTGCGTTCTGATTCCAATGGTGTATTCTTTATTCCGGCAATTCCTGCTAACGACACCTTGCAGTTGTATTTCATGGATGACGGCTATGAGGAAGACCTGGGACGTGAGTCCGTGTTCCTGCAGCCCTACGAACAGGTGCAGTACAACTATAAGACTCCCGTAGAAATTGACAGTTCCGTAACGGATTCTTCGGAGGTGGTTGCCGATTCTCTGCCCAAGGTTTCCGTGCTGCTTCAGAACGGCTCTCCGGCGGCTTATGCCACGGTTGCCCTGAGATCCCTTGATAGCGTTGGCGAAATTCGTTCTGTCAGGAGCTTCATGGTTGTTGCAGATAAGTATGCCGACGAGAATGGACGTTTTGATATGGAATGGCCTAAGTCTGGCGATTACCGTCTGACTGTCACTTCGGGAAGCCAGTCCTATTCCAGAGTTTATTCTGCAGAAGAGCTGAAGGATGTTGATTCTATTACGTTGACTACTTCGGTAAGCTACTCCAGCAATGTGACCTTGACTGCCGACGAAGATTTTGCCTGGGTTGGAGTTTATGGCCTTGATGAACTGGTGAAGACGGATGCGTCTGGCGCCTATGTGCTGCCTGCGCTTCCTGCTAACGATTCCTTAAAAGTTTACTTTGTTCATAATGACGGAACCAAACCCTTTGTTGACTGGACTGTAAAGACTTCTAAGGTTTCCAAGTCTGAAAAGCCGTCGGTACTTCTTTACGACTTTGAAGAAGACGATACGCGTTGGTACATGAGTGTCGATACTCTGTGGAAGGGGTCCTCTTTCTACAAGAACGGCAAGGCTGATTCTTCCCATAAGATTGCCGATTACCTAGAAGCGGATTCTTCTCGCGGATCTACCGTATTCCATGGAAAGTACTCGGTTGCCTTTGATCCTTACGCATGGGTTCTGCTGGGAACTCAGTTTAAGGAAACGCTGAATCTTTCGGATCTTGATTCCATCGCATTCTATGCCAAGGGCGATGGCAACATCAGGGTGACTCTCGAAAATTGGGAGAACTATGATAAGGGTACCAAGGCTGCCTCATCCAGGATTTCCCTGGATTCAAGCTGGAAGCGTATTGTAATCAAGCCTTCAGAACTTTGCATCGATAATGACGAAAAGAAGGATTGCAAGAGTACTTGGGAGCGCGTAAAGAACGGCGTCCGTCAGATTCATTTCTTCCCGGGTTGCAAGGACAACTGCTACCTGAGTCCGAAGAATGAAGTCTATGTGGATGACGTTAAACTTTATGGTGTGCTTTTCTAGCTTCAAACGCTTCATTTAAAGGAATGGCCCCTTTTGTGGGGGCCTTTTTTTATGTAAATTTGGTAAATATGGAATCTCTTGAAAAAGAAGCGGCTATTGCCCTGGATTACCTTTCCCGCGTCTCCAAGGAAGCGGAAAAGAAGTTTGATGAATTACTCCCCCCTGTGACGGATCAGCCCTGTCGCCTTCATGAGGCTATGCGCTATTCCATGTTTGCAGGTGGCAAGCGTTTGCGCCCGGCCTTGGTCAAGGCTGCGTTTGACATGTTCGGCGGTAAGGGAAACTCTGTGGATTACGCCATGAGCGCCTTGGAAATGCTCCATACGTTCTCCCTGATTCACGACGATCTGCCCTGCGTCGATAACGACGACTTCCGTCGCGGCAAGCCCACTAGCCATAAGCAGTTTGGCGAAGCTACCGCCGTGATGGCTGGCGATGCCCTCTGCATCCATGCTTTTGAAATGATGGGCAAGACCGGCAATGCCAAGGCTATCGAAATCCTGGCTCACCTGCTGGGTACCTATGGTATGATCGGTGGCGAAATGATCGACATCGAATCCGAAGGTAAGGCTGTTGATCTGGCAACTGTGGACTATATCCATTACCACAAGACTGCCGCTCTCCTGGAAGCTTCTCTGGAAGTGGGTGCCCGTCTGGCAAACGCAACCGAAGACGAAATCAAGATTATTCGCGACTATGGCCGTTCTATCGGTCTGGCTTTCCAGATTGTCGATGATATCCTGGACATCGTTTCTACCACCGAAGAACTGGGCAAGGACGCCGGATCCGACATCGAGAAGGGCAAGGCAACCTACCCGGCTCTGGTTGGTCTGGAAAAGTCCAGGGAAAGGGCTCGCGAACTTTATGACGAGTCTATCAAGGCATTGGACGGTCTTAAGTACGATACCACGATCCTTCGCTCTGTCGCAGCTTTCATCATTACCCGAGTTAAATAATGGACCTTAAGAGCATTAAGTCGCCTCAGGACATTAAGCATTGTTCTGTGAAGGAACTTGAACAGTTGGCCTCCCAGATTCGCGAGACCATCATTGGTCAGGTTTCTAAGCATGGCGGCCATTTGGCTTCGAGCCTTGGTGTAGTGGAACTGACTCTTGCGCTGCACTATGTGTACAACGCTCCCGAAGACAAGATTGTCTGGGATGTGGGTCATCAGGCTTATGTTCACAAGCTTCTGACTGGCCGTATCGATCGCTTCGGTACCTTGCGTCAGCAGGGCGGTATTTCGGGCTTCCTGAAGCGTAACGAAAGTGAGTATGACTGCTATGGTGCAGGTCATGCAACCACTTCCATTTCTGCTGCTCTGGGTTTTGCTGTTGCCCGTAACCACTTCAAGCGCAAGAACAACGTGGTGGCTGTTATTGGTGATGGCTCCATGACCGGCGGTATGGCTTATGAAGCTCTGAACAATGCTGGCATTTCTAAGCAGAACATGACCATCATCTTGAACGATAACAAGATGAGCATTGCGCCCAATGTCGGCGGCTTTAGCAAGTATCTGAACCGTGTGATTTCCGATCCGGTTTACAACAAGATGCGTACGGACCTGGACCGCCTGATGAAGCGTCTTCCCGGTATTCTGGGTTCCCGTTTCCGCGATCTGTTCCTGCAGGTGGAAAGTGCTGCCAAGACGGCTGTGAAGCCCGGTCAGTTCTTTGAAGATCTGGGCGTCCGCTACTTTGGTCCTATCGATGGTCATGACATCGATGAATTGATTATGATTCTGGAGCGAGTCAAGTCCCAGCCCGGGCCTTGCCTCGTTCATGTGCTGACGGAAAAAGGCCGTGGTATGTCTGCGGCTGTAGCTAACCCCACCAAGTTCCATGGTTGCGGTCCCTTCGATCCTGAAAGTGGTCTGCCCCTGGCTCCGGGTAAGCCCAATCCGTCTCTTACCAGCATCTTTGGTAAGACCCTTCTTGAAATTGCGAAGAAGGATAACCGTGTCATCGGTATTACGGCTGCAATGCCCACGGGCTGCGGCATGGATATCGTTGCCAAGGAACTTCCTGATCGCGTTATCGATGTGGGTATTGCCGAAGAACACGCTCTGACTTTTGCGTCTGGTCTTGCCTGTGATGGTGTGGTGCCTGTAGTGGCAATCTACTCCTCCTTTATGCAGCGCGCCTACGACCAGATCATGCATGACATCGCCCTGCAGAATTTGCATGTGGTGATGGTGCTTGACCGCGCCGGTTTGGTGGGGGCCGATGGTCCTACCCATCATGGCGTTTTTGACTTGTCGTTCTTGCGTACGGTTCCGGGAATTACCATCCTGGCTCCGTCTAACGAGAATGAACTTCGGGATATGATCCAGGCTTCTATCGACATGGAAGGGCCTGTGGCGATCCGCTATCCTCGCGGTACTGCCTTGGCAGAAACTTTGGAACCTGCAACTGAGAACTTTGATGCGAAACTGCCCAAGGTTCTTGAACAGGGTAAGGATATCTTGCTCCTGGGTGCAGGCTTCATGACTAACGAACTGAAGAAGACTGCAAGTGTCTTGCGTGAGAACGGTTACAACCCGACTCTCGTGGATGCTCGCATCATCAAACCCTTGGACGAAGAATGCTACCGCGCACTCTTCGAAAGCCACAAGACTATTGTAACTCTCGAAGACAATACCTTAGTTGGTGGTTTTGGTTCTGCTATCGGCGAACTGCTTATGGATCTCGGAATTACGGACAAACGTTTGCTCCGCTTCGGACTTCCGGACAAATTCGTTGAACAGGGCGAAATTTCGGCCCTCTACAAACTTTTGAATATTGACGGGGAATCCGTCGCCAAACAAATAATGGAAAAACTATGAGCGAAGAAAATAACGAAAACCGCACCGTAAAGGCCACATTGAACCGCAAGTTCGGCGTCAGCGAAGCTGCTGACCGTCGTAACCCCCGTCGTGACGGCGATAGCCGTGACTCCCGTGAAGGCCGTGGCGACCGCAAGTCTTTTGGCGACAGAAAGTTTGGTGACCGTGGCGAACGCCGTTTTGGTGATCGCAAGTTCGGTGACCGCAAACCTTTTGGTGACCGCGGCGAACGCCGTTTCGGTGACCGTCCCTTTGGTGACCGCCCCCGTCGCGACGATGACCGTCGTGAATTCAACCATGAAGGCGCAGAAGGTGAAGACCGCCCCTTCAATCGTGACCGTCGCCCCCGTTCTTTCGGTGACCGCCCCTTCCGTGGCGACCGCAAGCCCTTTAACCGCGATGGTGGCGAACGTCGTGAATTTAGCCGCCCCATTTACCGTCAGCGTCCTGAAGAACAGCCTGTAGAAGCTGTGGAAGAAGTTCTGGACGAAGCCGCACTGGAAGCACGCGTAGCCCAGGCTGAAGTTAGCGAAGATGTAAACTTCAACCCGCCTTGGTTCAAGAAGCTCCTGGCTCTCACCACCGAAAAGGGCCGCGAACGCGAAGGCCGTTTCATTGGTGAAGGTGTTCACGTTGTGCAGGAACTGGTTTCCCATCATCGTGAATTGGTGGTTGGCGTTTATGCTGTCGAAGGTTTCGCTGACGAAGGCTTGATCGAAACCATTAATGAAGCTGAAATCAAGATTAACATCTTGACTGAAGACCAGATGAAGCGTCTGTCTTCTACCGTTACCCCCCAGGGTGTGATTGCCGTGGCCCGCATTGCCAGCAAGAAGCCCGCCTATGAATCCAGCCGTAGCATCCTCACTCTCGTGGACGCCGTGCAGGATCCGGGTAACTTGGGTACTCTCTTCCGTACCAGCCTCGGTTTCGGTTCCGATGGTATGATTCTCGGTCGCGGTACCGTTAGCCCCTTCAACCCCAAGGTTGTTCGTGGTTCCTCGGGTACTTTCCTCCGCGTGCCTTTCGAATTTGATGTTGACCTGATCGACCAGATCAACTTCCTCCGCAGCAAGGGTTACACCATTATTGCTACTGATCTTCACGGTAAGCAGTCCCTCCGCGAAATTCCCCAGCATAAGCTCCGCAAGATGGCTTTCCTGGTGGGTAACGAAGGTGCTGGCACCAATCCCTACTTCATTGAACTGGCTGACGAAACCGTCAAGATCCCCATGAGTAGCGATCTGGAATCCCTGAATGTTGCTGTGGCTCACGGCATCCTTTCTTACGAAGCCGCCCAGATCCTGGACGAACTGAAGTAAAACGGAAATAGCTGAGGTTTATAATGAACTTTCATGAACGTCTAGAACAGCGCGTCGCCAAGTGCGGCAACCCGGTTTGCATGGGCATGGATCCGGTGATGAAGCTGATTGACCCTTGTGTTTCTGCAGGTTCTGCCGAAGACAAGATCAAGCGTTTCTATTCCGAAATTCTGGAGTGCTGCCTGAAGCGCAATGTGCAGCCCGCTGTAGTCAAGCCCAATAGCGCTTACTACGAATGCGTCAGCGTGCAGGCCATGCTCACCTTGCAGCAGCTCATTGCTGATTACAAGAGTGCTGGCATTCCCGTGATTCTCGATGCCAAGCGCGGTGATATCGGTAAGTCCAGCGCTGCCTACGCTACCGCCGCCTTTGACGTGTACAAGGCTGACGTGGTGACCGTTTCCCCGTGGATGGGTTCCGATTCCGTGAATCCCTTTGTTCGCGAAAATTCCGAGAACGGTGCTTATGTGCTGCTCCGTACCAGCAACAAGGGCGCTCACGATTTCCAGGATATGCCTGTTATCGGTAGTGACGATCCCCGCGACGTGAACGAAGCCTTCTACTCTGTTGCCGACAAGATCTTTGAATGGGACGGCGACAAGGGCTTCTTCGGTGCTGTGGTCGGTGCAACTCATCCCGAAGAACTTGAAAAGATTACCGCCTACTGTGTTGCCCACCAGCACGAAATTCCCTTCCTGATTCCTGGCGTTTCCATTCCTGGTGTGCCCGGTGGTCAGGGTGGCGATGCAAAGACTGTACTTACCGCAATCAAGAACGGTGGCGGCAAGCGCAAGTTCCATGTGCTGAACAGCTCCAGTGGTCTGAATTTCGCTTACCAGCGTAGCGAAAAGCCCGAAAACTTCGCTAACGAATGCGTTGACGCCCTGGAACGTCTGGCTGAAGCTTGCCAGATCTAGGAACAAGGTTGAGGTAGTCGAATGCGGTCTGTTAGGTTTATTGCGGTAATCGTTGTTGCAGTAGCCCTCGTGGCGGTGGCTTTCCGTATGGCAAAGCCTCTTCCCAGTACCAATTTCGACGAATCCTTCTTGCCCAAGGCCTCTTCTGTTCGCTATGTGGCTGCCGGTCACGATGCATCTGTGGCGGGGCTTTTCTGGATCAAGGGTCTTACCGAACTGGGTGAAAGCTTCCTGACGGGTAAGGAGTATGCCTATCTGGGTCATGTGGCAAATCTTTGCACGGAGTTGGATAGCCTTTTTAATACCCCCTACTATTTTGTTGGCGGTATCACTCCTGTCGATGCTCAGGATACTTCTGACTTTGTGGTGCTTCGCAGGGCCAGTAAAGTCTATCCTGAAAACTGGCGCTATTCGCTCTACTATGCCATGCGTCTTGCTCGCGGTCCCCATCCGAACAAGACCGAGGCCGCAAACGTGATGCGCCGTTATTTCGATAGCCCCGATACCACTATTCCGCCCCATATCCGTACCATCTACCGCAGTTTTGAGCTGGATACCATGCAGACCGAAATGGCCCTGGAATCAGTGCTGAATGACATGATGCAACCTCGCTTCAAGAAGTTCAGGGAAGGTTTTTATTCCAAGGTTCTTCGACTTCTTGGATATAAAGGTATGGTTGGCGATCCCGAGAAGAATGAAACCTATCAGAGGGTGAAGTTCCTCATGAATGCCATGGTGGAGGGTAAGATGCATCCTGGCCTTGTGTACAGGGAATTGCTGGCTATGAAGAAGGTTGAGGAACCGGAAGTCAAGACTGACAGTGTTGAGCCGCCTAGCGATTCCGTTGCCGTTGCTTTTCCGGATTCTACGTCGAACTAAAAACAGCTGACTTTAAAAAATAGAAGCCTTCCGTAAGGAAGGCTTTCTTGCTTATATAAATTCTGAAAAATTTTATTTAGAACAACGTTTTGCGTTGTTGGGGAGGCCGATCAGTTCGAACGCATTCTTGCAACGCAACTTCAGGTCTTCGGCTTCTTTTTTAGGCGTAGACTTCAGCTGGGAACGCAAGTACAGAATCGTTGCCGTGGTAAAGGGGAGGTTTGCCTGGATTGCCTTGGCTTCGGCGATGCGGTAGAGGGAGTCTGCTTCGGCGTTGCCAGAGATGTCTGCGATGCGGGCTGCGGTAAAGGCATAGAACCCGCCCTTCTTGTCGGTTCGCTTTCCGACCATCTTGAGGGATTCATTGGCGGCATCCATCTGACGTGCCCCAGCCTGGGCAATGGCGCATTCGCTATAATAAGCGGCCTGTGCAGTTTCTTGCGCATTCTTTAGAGAGTCTGCAACGATGGATTCGCAGTTCTTGTTTGCCTTCTGGTAGTCGCCTCGGGCGTTTGCGATGGCGGCCTTTGTGGTGACCAGCTGCACCAAGGTGCTGACGTCCAGGGCTTCGGGCCTGACAACGGTAAGCAGAGAATCTGCCAGGTTTAGGTCAAGGCTGATGGTGCGGATTCGTGCCATGTTAATCAGGACTCGACCTTCAGAAAATAGGTCGGATTCTTTGCGGCTGGCGAGAAGAGCTCTTTCCAGCTGGCCGTAACCCTTGGCGAACTTTCCGTTGCTGAAGGAACGCTGGGCTCTTGCAGCAAGAATTCCCGATTCGGAGGCTTCTGCGAAAGAAGTGGCGGCCAGGGCGATTCCCATGGCGACGGCTGCTGTGCGGGCAAGGCGGAACTTAGGCAGTTTCTTTACCATAGGGTCTCCACCAAGAAGGGCACGCTATCCTTGGAGGGCATGGATCTGCGGACTATCCACATGTTGGAGATTCCTGCCATAAGGTCGTCGGCATTCTGCAAAGTCTGTTCGGTGGCTTCCATAAAGTCGCCGATTCCGCTTGTCAGTACGCCAACTTCGGTAAGGACTCCATCTACACGTTCGAAAGTCTTGTCGACCTTGCCCATCATACCATCGATACTACCCATCAAGCCGTCGATTCGCTGGGGAATGGGCTTCAGTTCACCCATCATAGCGGATACGTCGTCGGCGATGATATTGACCTTTCCTAACAGGAGAGGCATTTCTGTCTGAATCGTGTCAAACAAGCCTGCTGCCTGGAATAAGACCTTCTTGCCGATGTAGGTCATATCGTCTAGACGACCTAGCTGGCGGTTCAGGTTGTCGTAAAGTCCTCGGGAGCCGAACAATGCGCCGACGGTAGTTCCCGTATCCATTGCCATGGAGAGTAGGGTGTCGGCAGCGTTGACAAGTACATTTACGCGTCCCAGAAGTTCGTTTGCCGTTTCAAGAACGGTTTCGATATCCTGCGCCTGGCCCGGAGGTAAGAATTCTCCATCCTCCAGTACTCGTCCCTTGCCGCGGTTCACGTCGATGTTAACAACACGGGCCGAAATCAGGTTCTGGTCACGGATGGCGAACACCTTGGCGCTGTCGGTAATCCAGTTCTGGTATTGCTTGCGGATGATGAATTCCATCTTGACGCCTTCGCCCTCAATTTCCATGTCGGAAATCTGGCCCACGTCTACACCGCTAATCTGGACACGGGTTCCGGGGCGTAAGCCGAACGCCTTTTCGAACCTACTGTGGAGCTTGTATTCTTCCACGCCGATCATACCAGATGAGAAAAGCTTTGCGTAAAGCACAATGCCAAAAATCATGATGGCAACGGTAAAGAAGATTCCGACCAGGAGGCCGGAAATTTCCATCCAGTTGATGCGCTTTAGCGGTTTAAAAGCCATATTGGGAAATATATAAATAATTATTTACCACTTGGATGGGTCTTTCCGTTATGTTTCTATTTTTTAAAAGCGATATTTGAGGAGATCATGGATTTTTTTGAGTTTCTAGATAGTGCAGTAACACCTTTTCACACGGTATCGGAGTTAAAGAAGGCTTTTGAAAAGGCTGGTTTTGGTAAGGACTCCGTTTTTGAACGAAATGGGGCCCTTATTGCGGTCCGTTTGCCTAGGAAGGTGAATTCTAACACCAGGTTTCGTATCGCCCTGGCCCATACGGATTTTCCTGCGCTCAGGATATCTCCCAATCCCGACAAGAACTGTGCGGGAGTGAACAAACTTCATGTTGAAACTTATGGCGGCCTGCTTTATACAAGCTGGCTGGATCGTGATCTGGGATATGCCGGTCTGCTGGCTTTTGAAAAGGATGGCCAAGTCGGTTCTCGACTGATTCGCGGAAGCAAGTTGTTCCGTATCCCTCAGTTGGCAATCCACTTGAACCGTGGCGTGAATCAGGATGGTCTGAAGGTGAACCCCCAGACGGATCTGGATGCGTTATGGAGTTCCAGTTCTAGCGCCGCAGATGCCTCCCGGAAATTTGCTGATGTCCTTCAGGCGGAACTGGGTGGTGATGAACACCTGCTTGATTTTGACGTCCAGTTTTTTGATGCCCAGCCTGCAAGTGTGGGTGGCTTTAATGATGAATGGGTCTATTCCGGACGCCTGGATAACTTGAGCAGTTGCCACGCCATTGCCGAAGCAATGCTGAATTCGGATGTTCCCGAAAATGACTTCCTGGTGGCTGCATTCATGAACAACGAGGAAGTGGGCTCTGTTTCTCGTGATGGTGCTGGCGGAAACTTCCTCCAGTCAACTCTTGAAACCCTCTGGAACCGTTATGCCCAAAATGGTGGTGTTGGCCGTAGCCTGTCTGAAGTGTTGGCTGATTCCTTAGCCTTGTCCATTGACATGGCTCATGCAGAACATCCTAACTTCCCGCAGAAGCATGAATCAAACCATGCGCCTGTCTTGGGCGGCGGTGTGGTGCTAAAGACGAATGCCCAGAAGCGTTATGCCAGTGACGTTCTTTCTTCGGCACAATTCAAACTTCTTTGTAAAAAGGCAGACGTTCCTTATCAGACGTTCATCACCCGTAATGACATGCCCTGTGGAAGTACTGTTGGTCCTACCATTTCGGCTTCACTTGGAATTCCCACTGTAGATATCGGTGAGCCCATGCTCAGCATGCACAGCATTCGTGAGATGATCGCCTCTAAGGATCATGTGGGTTTGATTAGTCTTTTGAAAATTTTCTTGGGGAAGTTTTAATGAAGCTTGTATTGAATAAAGTAAAGAATAGAATCAACTCTTTTAGAAGAATTACCTTTGATTCTTTTTTGGATCGAAAGTCTTTTGCCAGTTGGGGCTTGCTTATTGTTTTCCTGAATTTCGTGATGCTCCATGCGCTGGGATTCAGTTCTGACCTGGGCTATTGGCGCAGCTGGATCAGCAACCTTGAAATGGGCGTCGGTAATTTTTCGGGCGACTATCCGCCGTTTTATATCTTGTGGCTTCGCGTGGTGGCAGCCTTCTACAAGGCCACGGGGCTTTCGTTGCAATTGGATTATGAACTGAAACAGTTCTGCCTGCTACCTGTGATTTTGGCCCATGTATCCCTGGCCCATTTCGTGTGGCTCCGCCTGCGGAGTCGTGATTGGCCGCCGCAGATAAAGACTGTGGTCATGCTTTTGGTGGCGATAAATCCTGCGTTCTACCTGGATGGACCTGTGTGGGGACAGGTGGATATCTTGCCGGTAACGATTTGCGTGTGGGCGCTGTGGTATGCGGCAAGGCCCAATACTTTTGCGATTGGTATGGCTCTGTTCATGCTTGGTCTTTTGACCAAGTTCCAGATGATTATGTTCCTCCCGGTTTTCGGAGCCCTGGCTCTCCGCTACCGCAAGATTATGTGGAAGGGCTTGTTTGCTGCCGGTGCTGTTTTTGTGCTGGTCTTCTTGCCGTTTATTCTGGCGGGGAACTTTGCCAAGGAATTCTCTCAGGCTTATCTGAGTTCCGTGGGGCAGTACCCTTATGCGGCCATGAATGCGGGTAACTTGTGGATGGCCCTCGTGGGCAACATGACTCCCGATACCAGGCCCATATTCGAATGGGCTCCGGCTTTTATGAATCCGGGCCTCATGGGAAAGATTTTGTTTGTAATCGTTTCGTTCGCGGTACTACTGGTGACGTTCTTCAGGAGGCTTGACATGGGCGCCATCATGATGGTAGCTGCCCTGAATGCACTGGCCTTCTTTATGTTGTTGCCTTGCATGCATGAACGTTACTGCCTTGCCGCGGCTGTCATGTGCGTTGCGGCGGTGTCCTGCCAGAGAAAGCCGAACATCAATGGTGCCGTAATTTTGTCGGCTGTCGCTTACTTGAATATTTCGATGCTGATGTCTACCCGTGGCGATGCGCTTTGGTTCTGGATTTCCATTGCCGGCATTTTTGCCATGGTCTATTTCCTGGCTCAGAACATTGCTCCTGAAAAGTTTGAACGTCTCTGTGGGCTGTTCAAAAAAATCCCCTTGCCGGGACTTGTTCCCTATGTGCTGTTGCTGTTGGTTTATGGCGTGGATATGGGAAGTACTTTTGCCCAGATGGCCCGTTCCGCTTACAGCCTGAAGGATGGTGAAGTCTTTGTGTATGATTTGAACTTGATCCATCAGGAACAGGGTTATGGAAACACCCATATTGGAAAATCCATTGATGGAAATCCGCTGCGGGTCAATGGCGAACTTTACGTAGCAGGCATTGGAACCCATGCTCCTTCAAGGCACGTTTATGAACTGCCGAAGAATGCGACCCGATTTACGGTGACTTGCGGCGTGGATGATGAGTCGGGCAATGGTGTCGTAGACTTTATCGTCTTACTGGACAACCGTGAAATCTGGAGAAGTGGCCGTATGGAAGGCCGTCAGGTAAAATCGGCGGATCTGGATATTCGCGGCGGCCGTAGAATATCTCTGGTGACTGACGAAATGGGCGCCAAGAATTTTGACCATGCTGACTGGGTAAACCCTGTGGTTTATACAGAGAAGTAGTTTTAGGGATAAAATGAGGTCCGTAGTCAAAAAGTACTGGGACCTCGTTTTTTTGTATATTACTGGTCGATTAGGAAATTTGATATGCGATTGTCTATTTTGTTGATTGTCTTGCTGTCGGTGATGGGCTTTGCGCGCCCCATTAATGATGGCAATAAGTTGTTTGCCGCAGGCGATTATGCCGCAGCCCTAGAAAAGTACATGAAGGCCCGTGAATCGGAGCCGGCAAATCCTTTGCTGTTCTACAACATCGGAACTTGCCAGTACCGCCTTGGAAATTATGAAGAGGCCAAGAAGGAATTGGAAAGTGCGGTACGCATGCCCGATAAGAAGATGGCGGCGAAGGCGGCCTACAATTTGGCCAATACCCATTTCCGCGTTGGTGAAAAGGCCGCTGAGCCCAGCGAACGTATTGCCGCTTGGCGTGAGTCCGTGGCATACCTTAAAAAGGCGATCGACCTGGACAACAATTTTGAAAATGCCAAGAAGAATGTTGAAATTGTCCAGCGCAAACTGAAAGAGGAACTGGATAAGCAGAAACAGAATCAGGATCAGAACCAGGACAATGACCAGAAGCAGCCTCCTTTAAGTGAAAAGGCCAAGGAAGCCCTGGCACGAGCCCTCCAGCTGAGTAAGGATGGCAAGTACGAAGAAGCCAAGCAGATTCTGGAAAACATTATCGCCGAAGATGAAACGGCTGGTCAGCTGAATGCCTATGTGCAGCGTGTTGACGATGTCATTGAAATCAAGGCTGGTCGCAAGCCCAAGGCAAAAATCGATGCCAGCAACACCGATAACGACTTGGAGGTGATCTAATGTTCCAGGACGTCATTCTGAACGTAGTGAAGAACCCGGTACGCATGACGGTTTGCGTCTTGTTGTGTGCCGCTGCTGCATTTGCCGCTCCCAAGTCTGCAAGTGCTTATTATAGCGATGCCGCTTTCCAGTACATTGAGAATCGCTTGCCTTCTGCGGAAATTACCTGTAATGAAGGTTTGCAGTATTATCCCAATGATCAGAAGCTGCAGATGCTCCTGGATCGCATTCAGGAAGCCAAGGACGAGCAGAAGAACGAGAATAAGAAAAACGATCCTAAGAACGATCAGAATGATCAGAACAATCAGGATCAAAATCAAGACCAGAATAAGGACCAGAACCAAGATCAAAACCAGGATCAGGACAAGGATCAGCAGGACCAGAATCAAGATCAGAATAATGGTGACCAGTCTAGCGATAGTCAGGGTCAGAGTTCTGATAGCGAAGGCGGCTCCGGCGAACAACCGCAGCAGCCTGAGGAACAGTCCAGCGATAGCCAGGGCGAACAGCCCCAGCAGCCCGAGGAACCGCAGGAGGTTCCTGCAGGTCAGATGAGCCCTGAAGAAGCCAGCCAGCTTTTGAAGGATTTTGACGAACAGAATGGTGAACGTAAACCTTGGAAACCCCTCCGCGGCCAGGCAAGACCTGCCAAGGACTGGTAAGGCGAAACCAAGAACAAGCTTGCTTGTTCTTGAGTGAGCCGCAAGTCCTGCGCTAGCAGAGCGCAATGACTGGTAAGCCGAGCGTCGCGACGAAAAGCTTGTTTGCCGGTAGGACCGAGGCGAGCGGGAAGGACTCCGAAGGAGTCCCCAAGGGTCAGATGACTGTCGCTCAGTTCTTGGAAATGACCGCTAAAGACCGAAAAGTCGTTCGCTAGTCAGTCATTTGTCATTGCGAGGGGCGAGCAGCCCGAAGCAATCTCTGAAAATTTCAAACATCCGTCTTATTAGGCGGATGTTTTTTTAAAGGGGAAAGCCTTCCCCTGATTCGCACTCCGTTGCTCTCCACCCTTTCTAGCGGGCTTCAAGCGCCTGCCCGCAACCCCTGGCTTACCCCACCCACCCAAATGTCATGCCGCACCTGATGCGGCATCTCCCTTCCTCTTTGAATAATCTATATTATTGATAGACATTTTTTTTTGAGCTTTTGCTCTTATTCTCTAGTCTAGAATCTAACAAAAACAGCCGACCATCTTGTGAGTCAGCTGTTTTTGCTGAAAGCCAAATTATTGTTTGATTAGTGCATATACATTCGTTCGGGCTTGTAGGTATTTTCCTTTAAGGTCTCCGTTTAATGTACTGTAAACCCAAACGGGACAATCAAGTTTAGCATTAGTTTTGGATTCCTTTTGAATTAATTCGACACTAATCGTATCATCTTGGATTGAAACTCCTATTGATTTGATGTTTTCTCGGGAACAATAAATTTCTGAAGGAAAAACAAGCGATAGCGTATTATTTCGCTGCGTTAGGTAAACTGTGTCTATTTTGGAATGTTCTGATATTTCGTTAGTGTCAGATAGGCATTGAGATATAGAATCCAAAAGTATTAAATTTTCATCGAGAGTTATTTGAGAATCTCTTGTGGTTGATTCGTCAGGATTACTAGAGCATGCTGAAAATAGGAGAAGAAAAGGTATAAGGCAGATTGATATTTTTTTCATTTTACGCTCCTTTGGGTTAATATTCTGGTGTGCCAAAAGTACATATTGTTTTATACAATTTTAAGTTTGAGTTTCTATATAATGGTTTTTGGATGGAATTTTCAAACGTCTCCTTGGACCCATCGAAATGTTTTCCGTCAACAGTACCAAAAAGATGTACCATTATAGGTTCCACGCCATAATCACGTCCTTGAACCAACCATTTATATACAGCGTTTTTGTAGGATTCCCATATAGTTTGTTTGGCTTTAATCCAATTGGTTGCAAAGTCTCTTTGTACATAAGAGGATTTTCTTGTTCGAGAGCAACTGAATAAATTTAACAGTCCGCATTTTACTTTATACTTTTCTGTCCCGTAATCGGTAACAGATGAACTATAACCAAGAATAGAATGAACTCCATTAAACCAAGGAAAAGGATTCATCTCATCTTTTTTGAAGACTTGGCATGCGGAAAACATAACCCAATATGTATTGCCTCCGAATGCTTTGTCATTATTCCAGACTCTTTCGTTATTCGGACACATTGTTATTCTATCTACACCACCATGTCCATCATAATACACAAAATTGTAGTTATCAGTTTCTTTTATAAATGTTGCTTTTGTCACTCCGGCATCAGTATATTGCTTTGGAGTTTTAAATGACGTGCTAGGATAATTCTTTGTGATGTTATCTTTAAAGGAATTAACTAGTGTATTAGCGTTTTCAATAGGTGTATCTAAATTTGTTCGCCATGGCTCACCTCTACTATTTAAACCGTAATGGTTAATTGCAAAGGTGATGATTGAAAAACTTGAAGGAGCATTAGAATCTTTTGCGTTTGCAAGGATGCAAATAAACATAAAAAAGAAGATTATTTTTTTCATATAATCAATCTCCTATCTGCTAACAACCGCTTTGTTGTTTGGAACTAGTGATGCATCTGATGGAATGTCGAATGTCATCGGAATGCTTTCATCGCTATCTATGGTAGAGTATTGTCCAATAAAGGTGACACTCGGAAGAAGCATTACTTCCCCGTTTTCGTTTTCAAAACTGGCTAAAGTTTGAACAGAATTGTCCAAACTTCCCCGAAGATTTTTTTCTTTTAAATTTCTAGATACGGATTCAACCATACCGTTGAACTCCTGCCTGTGAATTTTAGATCTTTGGGACTTTTCAACGGTACTTTTGGCAGAAATTTTGTTGTACTTTTCCCATCGAACATCCATATACGACATATTTCCTGTTGAATCGTAATTAACCAAGATATATGAGTTGCTCCTGACAGACATTCCATCAAGTTTTCGATGAACCATAACGGTACTGCCGACGATTCTAGATTCCGAAGAATCAGTCATTAAATAATCATAGCCTACAGACGTTATGGCGCAGGAGTCGGCGACATCCTTGGGTAAGATTGCCTTGATGTCATCCATGGCGCGTATGCGCATTTCGTCTTCAGACGCAAGGTGGAGTTTCTTCTTGTTTTTCTTGTTTACAGTGAAACGATGAAAATCATCAAGTTTCTTGACTTGAAAATTTTTCCCCGATTTAAAGTCGCGTGATCCTGCAATCGTATAAATGTAGGAGTCTTGCGAAACAGCCTTCTGACTTTTCATAAGGACTCGCGGATTTTCTCGTGCGTCCATCTGCTGATAAATTTTTTCACTCACAATCAACTGTGCGTGAGTGTACGAAATCAATGCGCCAAGAGCTAAAAAGTATATCTTCTTCATTGAAAAATCTTCTCCTATACTCATTTATTACGAGATTTGCCATTCAAATCAGTGGAAAATGTTTTCCCACTAGCCCTGTTCTCATAGCTGATGATGTTGTCTTGAATTTGCAACAGACGAAGACCACTCTGCCTGTCATTGTGATTAGAGTTGTCATTTTTAAAAGATGGTGATGAGCTGTCAAGAAAAACAGCTGTGTAATTGTCATCACCAAGTTCAAATGTGGAAACATATTTCTTTCCGTTGATTTCTCCGACACTTGCGTCAATTGAAGATACTTGTTTTGTCGTAATTATTGCACGGCGAAGTGTTGCTTGAAGTGTGTCGCCATCACTGATATATGTGAGAACAATCGGTTTGTTCTTTACATCACGGAATAAGGAAACGGATTGTTCGAACGACAGATTTTCAAACCCTTTACCATCTACAGCGATGATTAAATCGCCTACCTTTAATTCAGATTTTGCCGCAGGTGTGTTTGGGATGATAGCTTCAATTCCTAATCCAATGTTTCAGTCTTGTACAACAAGACCAATGCCTCCAAACGATTCGTCAGCAAAAAGTGTCGTTGCACAAAGAGCAAACGCCATCAAGGCCATCTTTTTTCATTAATCCTCCTATTATGTTGTAGAAAAAGATGTTTAAAATATAATGCGAATTTGTATGAAAAACGCAAGATTTAAAGAAAAAATTTGTTTACAAATATTCGGCAAAGAGTTTTTGAAGATCATTTTGAATTCAGGAGTCTGTTTGGGTTAGCAAAAATCCCAATGGAGTAGATTTTGTCACACAATGATTTTGCGCACGTTGTACTTACTTTGAGTAATTTATGGTATTTTTTTGTATCCTATTAAAATTTGCGTTAGGGATTGTGATCCCTTGGGGACAAGACTCGCGAAGCGAGGCTTGGTTCTGGGAGGTGAGCTGCAAGCGTAAGCGCAGCCGATTGCCCCCAGAATATAGCCCGACCCACACGATAGTGTGGGGAACGCCCATAAGACCAACATACGAAGTGGCTGACTTCTGCGCACTCGTCAAGGAAAAGCGTGCAAGCCGAGCGTCGCGACGAAAAGCTTGTTGCCGGTAGGACCGAGCCGTAAGTCCTGCGCACGCAGAGCGCAATGACAGGTAAGGCGAGCGTCGCAAAGACCAGCAGGTAAACGAAAAAAATTAAGCTCTGCGCGGAAAAAAATGCGCGGGGCTTTTTATATTCATGTATATGAGTTATTGGGAAAGAAAAAACGTTTTAAGTTTGTTGTTTGCGGGAGCCTTGATGTTTTCCTGTGGTGATGATTCTTCAAGTCCGTCGGATGCGGGACCAGTTGATAGTTCCGCTGCCGTATCCGAATCGTCTGGAGTAAGTTCGTCCGACGGTTCGCAGGAATCCAGTGGCGGTATGGCGCAGGCGGGGTCGTCTGGTGCCGAAGCTCCGATAAGCTCCGCGGTGTCGTCAAATTCCGGCGTAACTTCTAGCGCGGGCGGAATCTTGCAGAGCAGTTCCGCAGAGCATTCTACAGATTCTTCTCCCGAAAGTTCTGCGTCCCAGACGGTTGCGTCTAACGCTTCTGACGAATGGTATTTTGACGACGCTGACGGTGCCTGCGAAAAGTGCGACAACTATACGGCTCAGGACCCGGTGCTGAATGAACGCGGCGGTACCGGCTCCATTACGACTTACGGAAGCATAACTGAGAAAGAAACCAGTCTGGGTGGCGCCTGCAATTACGGCCAGACCAACATCCAGTATTATGCCGCCATCCATGTGAACGTTTCTAGCGGTGACGATAAAGGACCCTGGAATGGGGGCCTTGCCTGCGGTGGCTGCGTTCGCGTAAAGGCGAAAACTCCTGATGGCTGGAAGCGCGTTACGGTGCGCATTACGGACCGCTGCCCCGACGAAAGTTGCGGTGTGGATTTGGGTGGCGCACCTGCTAGCGACATCATGGGCATTACGGTGGGCCGCTATTACGGCGAATGGGAATTCGTATCCTGCGAAGGCGTTGAAGGCGTGTGGGGCGATTCCACCAGCGTCTGGGTGAAGGAAGGGGCTGGCCCTTACTGGAGCATTGTGCAGGTTCGTAACCCGAAGGATGCCGTGACGCAAATTTCTGCGGTGACGGATGCGGAACCTGTAGCTTTGAAGTACGCCATCGAGGCGGAAAACTTCTGGACGGTCCCTCAGGGAATTTTGCGGAGTGATGATATGGTCAAGTTGATTATCGAGTATCGCACTGGTGTGCCCGATACCTTGCAAATCAAGGGAAGCGACTTGGCTGTGGGCGAGGCGAATTACTACCTGTAAGTTTGCAGTTCCTTTTGTGACTTCCATATTTCTATTTTTTTATAGTATGCGGATCTGAATTGCTTAAACCCATATTTAAAGCAGATCGTTTCCGCAAACTTGAAAAATGAATTTGTAAAAAAGAACGTTTTTTATGAAACCTTTAAGCGATCGCACTAGCCATTTTACGGAATCTGTTATCCGTTACATGACCCGCATTGCCTATTCTTGCGGTGCCGTCAATTTGTCTCAGGGTTTTCCGGATTTTGACCCGCCGGTGGAATTGCAGAACCGCATGGCGGAAGTGGCCAAGTCCGGTCCTCATCAGTATGCGCTGACCATCGGTGCCAAGAATTTCCGTGAGGCGGTTTGCAATAAGCAGGAACATTTCAGCGGCATGCGCTTTGACCCCGAAAAGGAATGCGTCATTACTTGCGGCAGTACCGAAGCCATGATGATCACCATGATGTCGGTTTGCAATCCCGGCGACAAGGTGGTGATCTTCTCTCCGTTCTACGAGAACTATACGGCGGATACGATTTTGAGCGGCGCTACTCCTATTTATGTGCCGCTGAATCCTGACGATTTTACCTTCGACGCCAACGTCCTTGAAGATGCCATGAAGCAGCCGGGCGTAAAGGCTCTGGTGCTTTGCAATCCTTCGAATCCTAGCGGTAAGGTTTTTACTCGTGCGGAACTGCAGATTATTGCGGATCTTGCCATCAAGTATGATTTGTATGTGATTACGGATGAGGTGTACGAGCACATTATTTTTGCGCCTCACGTTCATACCCACATGGCTACGTTGCCTGGCATGCGTGAGCGTACCATCGAATGTTCCAGCCTTTCCAAGACTTATTCCATTACAGGTTGGCGCCTGGGTTACATTCTTGCGCCCGAGCCCATCATGGAACGCATCAAGAAGGTTCACGACTTTACTGTGGTGGGGGCTTCTTCGCCGTTGCAAGAAGTGGGCGTCACCGCCATGAATTTTGGCGACGAATATTATACCGGACTGCAGGCCCATTACACTCACATGAAGGAACTGTTTACTGACGGCCTCCGCAATCTGGGATTCAAGTTTACAGAACCTCAGGGCACCTACTTCGTGATGGTGGATATTTCAGAATTCGGTTACGATCGCAAGCTGGCGAGCCTCGTAGCAAGCGGTTCCGCCGCGGGCCTGGGAATCGGCATGACGGGCTCGGGTTCCGTTCGTCCCGATGAACTTTTCTGCATGGATTTGGCAAAGAAAGTTGGTGTCGCCGCAGTGCCTGGCAGTAGCTTCTTTAGGGAACCTGTGAACCATCTGGTGCGATTCCATTTCGCCAAGAAGGACGAAACCTTGATTGATGCATTGAACCGACTGGAAAGTGTCCGTAAATTGCTTAAATAGGATCCTGAAAATGGGAATGCATGCTAAAAATTTGCATTGTTTGTTACAGGATATTTGGCAATTGCTTCATATCGCCCATGTTCCGTGTCAGAGACTTCTATAAGTACTTCAGTTGCATTGCTGGGAATCTTTATTTTTTTTGAAAAGAATCCGTTGCCCTGATTTTTGAGACGATTTTTCTTTCCGTTGCAAAAAAGAAGAGCATATTTTTTATTTGAAACTTTTATTTTAAATTCGTATGTTGAATCTGCATGTAACTGAACTAGTGGTGACTCTATCTTGATGTCCTTTGCTGATGAGTGAAAATAAGTTGGGTGCTGGATATTACTAGCCTTATTTGCGCTAATCGAAAAAGATGCTATGCTGCTATAAGCGTTATCTTTAACGTTATGCATTAAAAAAGCTTGAAAGATTCCTGCGTAAGGTGCCTGGAATTCTATTTGTAATTTTTCACGATTGTGTATCAATAGAGCTCTGTTTTGTACAGGTTGGTTGGTCTGTAAATCGTAAACATTCAATATAAATTTTGCATCCCGTTTTTGAATAAGGTCTAGCTGATATGAACTATCAATATTGTTGGTCGCCTGCAGTTTGTTGGGAGATTCAAATAAGTCGAAAAAAATGGGATCTAGGAGAGGTCTATTTTTAAATTCGTCGCGACTGATTTTCTTGGTTAGTTGATGGTTTGATTTCGATGTATTGACATTAAAGGCGCTTGAAATCAAGTAGCAGCGCCAATGCGTCATAAATCATTTTGACTTTTTCAAAATCATTTTTTGCAACGGAATCTATTAAGGATGTAAGATTTGTAACGTACCTTTCTGTTTCGTTCTGCCGTAGAGAATCGTTTTCGTCGTTTTCAATAAAATTAACGATTTGTTTGTGGGGAATACCCGTTCTGTATTTATAGGCATCGCTATCAAAGTCTTGTGGGAAAGGGTATTTTTCAACGGCATTGATTTTGGAAACATGGACAGTGTCTGTTGATTTTTCGTACTGATGATTTGGGCCATTCTTAGAATTAGGGGATGTTGACGCACACCCAATAACAAAGACTGCTAATAGAAGGATTATAGTTTGGGGTGATGCCCGTGTCATTTTCTTCATGAACCGTCTATCCAACGGCCTTTAGTCGTGAGCTTTCTGTAGCTCGGCTCTATACAGTTCCTCGATGTGCGAGGGGCCTTCGCACCATAGCTTGAGACTTTCATCAAAGAGCATTTTCCCGGTTTTGGAATTCAAAAAATCGGGTAAAACGTCGGCTGCATCAAGATGGTCTTCCTTGGAAATGGACTCGACAACCATAGTTGTCAAAAGTTCCATTGCGGCCTGAATTTGTTCTTTTGTTACTGCCATATACGCTCGCTTTTGATAAATGCAAGTTGCTGTAATGCGATTGTTGTTCTAAAGCAGTACTGGTCCTTTAATCGTTCGGGGAGTAACAGGCGTATGCATATTTCATCTGCCTGTTGAGAGCCGACATCTCCGAAGGTTCCTGTCATGTAGGTGGTTATTGTGATGTTTGTTGCGTCGTTTGCAATCTTGCCACCAACGATATCGTATTTTTCAAAATCCTGAACAAGGGAATTGAAAAGCCCCTTTTTTCGATGAGCGACAATGCAATGTAGCCAGTCGGCATCGGCCGTTGAAAAGATTTGGGTTCGGAGATTGGCCGGTATGTATTCAAAGGAAGACACAACTCCAAAATTCTGCTGGGTTGGAATTACTCCAGATTCCTGCGCTTTTCTTGTAGAAATCTTTGCAAAGGATTTAGCTTGTTCCTTGTCTGTTGTAAGGTAGAAACCTTGACCGAAATCCTTATACTTGGCGCACTTAGACAAGTCAGGTGAAGATACTTCGCAAAAACTTCCGTGGTACAGAATGGTTCGCTGATTCAAATCAAGCATTTTACACGCCCTTTGACTTGAGGTATTGCCTTATGTCTTCAAGAACCGCCTGGTCGCCTTCAATATTGAACAAGTCCCACATTCGCTTGATATAGTGAAAAACTCCCTGTTCCTTGAACTGGGTTGCTACTGCAGCAATGGACACTCCCGTTTCTTCGGACATAAGTCGAACGAGCCTTGTCTGCATATAGATAATCTGGGTGCTTTCACTCATGTTCTTCAATATATAAAAATCTGGATATGGTATCTTGCAAAACTCCAACAAGTTGTTGGAGTTTGAGAAATGCAGCAAAGTTTTGCTTTGGTCCTTGGCAAATATGGTGTCGTCTATTGGAGCTAAAATTTTTACTACCTTGTGGATGATTAAATAGGAGTAAACATGAAATTGAAAACATTTCTCGCCCTCGCATTGACTTGCTGCACTTTCGCCTTCGCCACCGCAAAGCCGGAACTTGCAAAGACCATCAAGTTTGACGCTCCGCCCAAGGCATTGAAGACTGATGTCATGGACGCCTTGCAGAATCGCAAGTCTGCACAGGGCTTCACCGAGAAGGTTGTTTCCTATAAGGAAATCGGAAATATCCTGTGGGCAGCCAACGGCATTAACCGTCCTGAAACGGGGCACCGCACAGCACCTTCTGCGCTGAACAAGCAGGATGTGGATCTTTATGTTTTCACCACCCAGGCTGCTTACAAGTATGACCCGAAGGCCCATGCTATGAACCTTGTGGTGGAAGGTGACAACCGCGCCCTCTTCACCGAACGTATGAAGACTCCGGTCATCATCTTGCTGGTGACTGATGTTTCCAAGTTCGATCGCGGTGATGCCGAAAGCCAGAAGATGACCGGCGCCATGGATGCAGGCATCGTTTCTGAAAACATTAGCATCTATTGCGCTGGCGCAAAGATTGACACCCGCGTCCGCGCCTCCATGGACAAGACGGGCCTCCAGAAACTTCTGGGCCTAAACGAAAAGCAGATTCCCATGCTGAACCACGCTGTGGGTTACGAAAAGTAGTTTCCTGCTGTCATGCTTGTGTTTGTTGAACAGTCGTGTTGGCGCAGGTCAGCATCAGCTGTTTCAGTTTAGGACGTCGCGATTGCGGCGTCTTTTTGTTTCTCTAAGAAACAAATTGTTTCATAGATTTTTCTGAAAATGATAAAATTTTGTAAAAATGCTTAAAATTCTATGAAATTAACAAAATTTGTTTCTTGATGGTGTTGTTGCGGATACTTGAACTACCTATATTTTTGATGCGGGCAGGGAGGAACTTGTTTGCAAAAAACAAAAGTTATAGGGGACTTAGGAGGTCTTTTTATGCGAAAACTGGTAGCCGTATTGGTGATAATGCTGTCTCTGAACGCCATGGCTGCAACGCTCTCTGAAAAACTGGATCTTGGAGCACGCTTCGGAATGGGCCTGATGTGGACAAAGACGGATGCTGTTCCGGATATTTATCCGTCCAATGGAGGTGTTTATGGAACATTGTCTTTCGATTTTGCATACGGTTTGACGGATCATTTTTATTTGCATTCCGGTATTGGCTTGGATTACCGCAATTACTCTGTCTATACCAGTGTTGACTGCGGTGAAATGGTTGCTCCTCTTGATTCGGAAACTGGTGAAGTTTTGGGTGAGATGTGTCATGCAGATTGTGGTTATGACGGCTATGAAATGCTGCAGCAGTACTTCATTGAAATCCCTATTTTTGCACAATGGCGAATTCCTGGAATTTTATTTGTGGAAGGTGGTGTTGTCCTTGATTTTATGGTTGCGAAAACATATGACTATTATACCACTGAATTCAAGGAACAAGCGCTGGATCATGGCCGCAATTATGGAGTGAGCCTGGCAGCTGCCGTGGGACACGTTTTTGATTTTGGTTTGTTCGTGGATTTGAGAGCTAGCTATCAGCTGACGGATCTTGTGGACGCTGATAAAGTCAGATACAAATATGGATATGGATGGGGTAGTGTTGACGTTGATGGAAATGTGGAGAGTTATTACAAAGAGGCCTCAACGGCAATTGGCTCCTACTATAAGTTGTTGAAAATACAGTTGGGAATAGGTTATTGGTTCTAGATGAAACCTATTGTTGAATATCTTGATTATCGCAGCTATATGCGGGAGTTCTACGAAGAGCGTAAGAGAACTTCCGCTTTTACGTGGCGTGAATTTTCCAAGCTCTCCGGTTTTGCTTCGTCGGGATATTTGAAACTGGTGTGTGATGGCAAGACCCGCTTGCGTAAGGCTGGTGCGGAATGTGTTGCCAAGGCCATGGGGCTAACCGGATACCAGGCGGAATATTTCTGCCGCATGGTGGAATTTTGCGACGCCCAGACAAACGAAGAAAAACAAGCGGCCTATGGTGAAATGTGCCGCCTGGCAGATGCTAACAAGGTCCGTGTTTTAGGCGGTGAGGCATACGCTTATTTTTCCAGCTGGATTAACCCTACGTTGCGTGAACTTGCTCCCATTATGCCGGGGGCAAGGCCCCTTGAAATGGCCCGCATGCTATGCCCCTCTGTGCCTGCTGCCGATGTACGTTATTCTTTGGATCAAATGGTCCAGATGGGACTGCTGAAAAAGATTGAAAGTGCGGGGGAGGTGTCGTACGTTCAGACGGACGTAGGTATCAATCCTGCTGACAATGCGGATCACAAGGCGGCCATCAATGTGGCGGTTCGTTCCATGCAAAAACAGTTCGCCCACCTGGCCGCCGATGCCCTGGATGAATTCGACGGGTCGGAACGGAACCTGTCGGGAATTACCATGGGTCTTGACCGCGTCGCCTATGAGCGTGTGGCAACGGAAATGGCGAAGTTCCGCAAGAAAATTGAATCCATCGTGTCGGAAGTCAAGGACTATGATCGGGTTTATCGAATCAATTTACAGATGTTTCCCCTGACCCGAAAATTGGAGGAGAAGGATGAGAAGTAATTTGCCTAATAGAATTCTTGGAGTTGTGTTTGCGGCGGTCCTCATTTTTTGCGGCTGTTCCGGTTTTACCTCGGATCCACCTGTGGCAGGAACTACAGATGACTCGGGCGTAAATCTGCAGAAGGAGTTTGCCATGGCCCGCCAGTATGCTTTGGGTTCCTATGAAATAACGGAACATTCCGAATCTTCTGCGACAGGCGTTATTTCCATCAGTCTTGTTCAGGAATCGGGCTGTGTCAAGCAGGGCGAAACTTACCAGTGGGTCGACGACCTGAACCGTGTAACTCAATTTGCTGGGGGCCTGTTCCGCTATAGCTTTGCAGGCGACACTTTGACTCTTACCGCCTTGAATGAAGAACCAGATTATTATGGCAATGTTACGGTTCTTAAATTCGTTGGCGGCGAGCTTGGAAAGCTTCAGGGAATCTGGCTGCAATTAAGTCGTTCTGCCTATACCGTGTACTGGAATTTTGGCGAAGGTTCCATTGAAATCCGTGTGCTGGAAAAAGAGAACTTCAACTATATGCAATCCCTCTTTATGTGGATGTTCTTTGAAGGTCTTGAAGATTCCAGCATGGATATTTATGCGGATCTCATTTACGATGAACACGCCGTTGATCCTGGTCGCTACGGAGTGGCGATTCTTAAGCAGGATAATCGAAGCGAAACCTTTACTTATAAGGGTGTGACCTATGAACTGAAAATAGATTCTGTTCATTCCTTTGATGATTATTTATCGCTGACTCTTTCTAATGGCGCTGCAAAATGTCACCTGGAATATTTTAGCACCTTGAATGTAACTCCTGCAGTATGCAAGGCGGAAAATGCGGATGGCTTGCATTATTCGGATGCAACTCCTGATGTCATGACTCGTTACTCTTGGGGAAATGAAAAGGAATTTGGGGAATGCGTGAATCAGCTGATCGCCGCTGGTGAATCCGCTACGACAGAAAGTTCCTCCTCAAAGTTTGCGAAGGAATTTAGCGCAGCCCATGATTTTATGCCGGTTTACTATAGTGCAGAACCCTCTGGAACAAATGCTGGAACTCTAGTTTGGGATTTTGGCTTGGAAGGTCGTTGTCTCAAAGAAGGTGAGGGAGTGAAGTGGGTTGATGGTTGGTATAGCAACCGTCAGGACACGGCACAGTACAATTTTAGTGGAGATACGCTCTTTATCCATGATATCCTTGGTTCTACAGATGTATTGATTGGCGGTACTTCTGGACTGCTCGATGGCGTTTGGAAATTGGTGGGTGATTCGTATGTGAATGTTTATGTCAAGTTTGAAAAGGAAAAAATAACCTTCGCCTACGATATGAATCCGGATTACGACTACATGAATTCGGAATTCTTCGCACGCCTCCACAGCCTTCTTGCAAGTGGTTCGGGATCATTGACTTTTGAAGAAGAATTCTATGAACCGGAAGATGAACTGGAAAACGGCGTTACCATTGTAAACCACACAAATACCAGCGAAACTGTTACGATCAATGGAAAGACTTATGAAATTACCTTGAATCATGCCCATATGCTGTGGCAGGATGTTTCTGTGACCGTAAAGTCTGGCGATATGGTTTGCTCCGGGAGAAAGGCTCAAATTGAACAGATTTCTCAAGAACAGTGCAGTGTGGAAAATATGGATTATCTTGACGATTATGGCCTTGTTTCTATGGTGTACATCATAGATGAAGAGAAATCCTTTTCTCAGTGCCTTGAACAAATGGTATCCCGCTAGACGTTGTTATTTTAATCTCGTAAGGCTAGTGAGGTTGTATGAAATTTCGCATAATTAGTTTGATTCTTATTGCTTCCGCTTTCTTATTGAATGGCTGCGTCACGGATGGCGATCCTAGAATTTCCAAGATACGGATGGAAGTAAATCCTGCTCCTGAAATGCGTGGTGCAGGTGAACACATGACGTCTGACTATCAAGTCCGTCTTTCTGGTGGCTTGAATGCGGGACCTTCAAAGAAAATGGAGGTGGATGATGTTTACCACAATGGCCGTAGTGTTGATTTTGCATACAGTCTTGAATACGGATTCGTTAATGCTGCTGCGGAATTGGCGCTCAAGAAAAACATATTCATGGTCAATACGGGAGTTGGCATCAACAATGGCTTATATACGTTTGCGTCTCTCGGGTTGAATACAAGCCATTTTGAAATCGGGTTTTCTGGCGGTGTGTGGATGAACCATCGCGACTACGACTGTGAAGGGGATATGACTGTCACCTCTATGCTAGTCTTTAACGAGGTTAAGGAATATAGCCATCATTCCAACAACGGAACCTCCGTTATATATGGTGGCTATGCTGGCGCTTATCTGGGAGACTTTGGCCTTGAAATTTCTGCAAGCACCTATGAAGGGGATATGGAACTTGAAGACGTGCCTTTTTCGCCTAGAGTCTACACCCTATATGCTTCGGGTAGCTACCGCTTAAATGATCATTGGAGAGTAAGACTGGGCTCGGTTGGCGTTCATGGAGAAAACTTTGATAAACGTTATTGGTCTGGTTTTGGTGGCGTCAGTTACTGGCTTTAATTTTTATTTGACATTTTTTGTAGATTATTCGATATAACTAATGAACCGCCGATTTAACCTTACTTGCGGGCGGATATATAAACAGCTAAACGAGGAGGCCTTATGGCTTTGTCTTTTGATTTTAGTCCGAAGAACGGACCCAATTCTCATTCTCAAATTGTAAAGAAGTTCTGTGACGGTTTCCATGTGGATTCCGCCATTGAATTGGCACGAATTATTCGTGAAAGAATGGCTGCAAAGGGCTATGTTCCCGGCGATCTTCTGGAAATGTACAGGCGTCGCTGCGAAAGCCGGAATGTAAAACTCAAGGAAACGGAATCCAGCCTGCTGGCAAAATTTTGCCATATGGCGGAAAATGGAATTGTCCCCAGGCGTTTGCGTTCCTTCATTTACGAGACGCTGGATATTGGCGAAAAAGAACTGGCCGAAGCTCTTGCCCAGCATGAATTGCGCAAGAAAATGTCTGCTGCCCTAGGCCGTGATCATGGGGCGGAATGTTTTTTGCAGAACCTGCCGCTGATTCTGAAGCATAAGGATTTTGTGATGAAGTATCGGGAGTTTGCCTCCCTGCAGTTTAGCAACGTGGGCTTTAGCTACTGCTGGTTTGGGGGCAGGTACATTTGCCTCGGTGAACTTCTGAACTACTACAAGTACTGCTTTGGTGTTGCCCATCATGGCTGCCCCCATTGCAGTGGAGACGTTTATAATTACTGGTGCTGTGGGTCAATGCTTTCGGGCACACATTCCATTAGCGGGACTTGTATTTCCTGCGGGAACAAGGTTCACAACGCCATAGACTATCGCGAGACCTCTGCGGGTCTGGTGCCTGCCCCTCGGGAAATCCTCATGAGGGATAGGCGTTGCTTTGGGGCGCCGAAGACAACCTTAAGCTACATCTTGCCGGCAATCCATGTCCCCTGCGAATTTGTGGACGAAAACCCCTGGGATATTTTCAGTCTTGTGGCGTTACTGAAATCGCTTTAGAGTTCTGCGTTGCTTTCTGCAGTTTTTGCGGCGGCGCAGTCTTCGTTTGCGATGGCGGTTGCTGCTTAGATGCCGGTGCTGTTTTCTATAGCCTCGGTTTCGGTAGCTTTTGTTGCAATCGCTTTAGCGGCGGCGCGTGCTTCACGTTCTTGAGCTTCCCGCTGGGAATAGACGCAGCCGCAGAAGTTCTGACGGTAAAGATGGTACTGCTCCGAAAGTTCGGTGGAACGCTTGAATCCGCCCTTCTTTTTCAGGTCCGTGGGCAGTCGCCTTACGCCGTATTTCTGGCACTGTTCCTGCATAATTTCGTTCAGCAGTTGTGCGTCTTTCATGGGGCTGATGGTCAGCGTGGTGGTGACGTATTCGCAGTCCAGTTCCTTTGCGATTCTTGCGGATTCCGAAAGACGCAATTCGAAACATTTGCGACAGCGCTTGCCGCCTTCGGGTTCCTTTTCCAGCCCGCGGACTGCGTCGTAGAATTTCTTCGGGACGTACTCGCCCTCGATCAGCGTTACCGGATGCTTGGTGGGGAATTCTGCAACGAAGCGCTTGATTTCTGCGACGCGGTGACGGTATTCCTCGTCGGGGGCGATGTTGGGATTGTAATAGAAAACCGTGATGCGGAAATACTGGGACAAGTACTCGATGGAATGGCTGCTGCAGGGAGCGCAGCAGGCGTGCAACAGCAAAGTGGGAACTTCTTTACGCTTTTCCAATCCGCGGAGGATGTACTCCAGATCTCGTTGGAAGTTGTGCTTGGGCGGTTTCGGGCTGGCCTTGCCGACGTTTTCTGCGAAATCAGTCATAGTTCAGGGTTCCGAATGCGGTGGCCCAAAAACAGAATGCGCTGACGACGGCGAAAAATCCCATGACGGTCTTTTCCTTGTGGCTGGCACTGAACAAAACCGTGGCGGCATAGAACGTCAGGTACAAGGCGAAAAAGAACGCGAAAATCTTGGTGATGATGGCGGGCAGCAACTGGTTTGCGGCATCGGGCAACACGGCACCGGCGGTAAGCAGAAACCACAGCGCCACGAACTGCATGATGATGGGAACAACGAATGCCTTGCGTACTTCCTTGGGAACGACGCGGTGGCGTCCGCTCATGGCGTATGCACCTAGGGGGGCCCCCAGAGCCAGGGCGATATTCAACCCGATAGAAGGAGCGAAGGCGACGGCTCCAATAATTGCTGCAATCATCATAACGTAAAATTTAACAATTTGCGCTGGAGTCCCGAATACCCACAAAAAGAAAGAGCCCGCGAGGTAAAGGAGGTAACCTAGCGGGCTCAGGGAGTGTTTGGGTATCCCAAAGATAGATAATCTTGGGTGTGCAGAGAAAAAAAGTGAAATTTTCTTGTATACTCGAGTATACAGCTTGTATACAGAACGTTACCTTTAGGCGATTCCTGGCTAAAAAAGCCCTTTTAGTTGCAGATAGGCGTGGGCGGGGTGGAAGGGAGCTCTTGCCTTTTTTTTGAAGGTGGCGGCGATGGATATTTGGATTTGGTCTGTTCCCACATCGGACTGGGTGCGGATCTGGATGTTTTTTTGAGGATTGGATTGGGGAAGCACAAGGGAAACGCTAGCTTTATTGAGACTGTTGGTGCCGTAGGAGAGGCCCGTCTCTAGTCGGGGAGTGTTCAGCCCTTCGTTTCGGGTATAGGTCGTCTTGACGCTGCCTTGCAGGGAGAGTCCGTTTTTTGTTTGGGAATCGCTGTGGGAAAGCAGCGAAACCCCTTGCAATTTCAGGTCGTCCTTGCGGCAGTTTTCGGCGGCGTCTAGGCAGGTGGCGCTTGCGGTTCCGCGGAGTTGTTGGGGGCCGTAGTCCAGCTGTACTTTTATGCGGGCGGTGGTTTGCTGCAGGGCGCTGTCATTTGGCAGTGGGGTGGTGACGCGGATGTTTGTGGAGATTCGGTTGCGCCATGGGCTTGCGTCGGTGTAGGCGATATTCTGGGAATACCAGAACATGCTGTTTAGAATGCTGGAACTGAGGTGGGACTGATCCGGGACGCTGTCTCCGTGAATGTAGGCTGAAATTTTCCAGCTGATGATTTCTGCATTTTTGTTTTTGGCGGAACTTCGGCTTGTTGAAATTTTTTCGTTCCGCTGTAACTGCATCTTGATCAGGGGGAGGGGTTGGCCGTGTTGCCACCAGCCTGCGACGGTGCCCCAGGAGGTTCTTGCCTGGATTCCGCAGGAGTTGCTTTCGGGATGGGTCCAGCAGAAAATATCGGCCTGTTTCCGGTAGCCTAGGCGGGCTTCCAGGTTTAGGGCCGTGTCTAACGTTCCGCCCAGCGTAAGGTTTCCTAGAGGGTATGTAAACGTTGTGCCCCATAAGGTGTCCAGCGGAATATAGCTGTGGATTTCCCGCGTTGAAATTTGCCCGAAGTGGGCCTCGCTGCCTTCGTTTCGGTAGCTCAGAAGTTCCTGCGTTCCCAGGCGCAGGCGGTAGCGGTAAAAATCCACTTGAAGCGAAAGTCGGGAACTTTCCAGATGCCCCAGTGAATCGGTTCTGCCTTTCCAGAGGATGTAACCGTGGGGCGTTAGGGGCGGGCGCTGGGATTTTGCGGAGTTCTGAGGAACGGTGGGTTCTTGTTGGGGCTGGCAGTCTTCCAGTGAATAGGTTTCGGCCAGCAGGCAGGCTTCTTCCTGATTGCCTTCTTCCAGCAGGTTCAGCATTTCGGTTGCTTCCTCTGCGGAAATTAGCCCGTCGTCCCACCACTTGAAAACCGCGGCCTCATCAAGGGCGAGGGCGAAGCCCGAGAATAAACAGAATGCGGTTGTTATTTTGCGAATATATACCAAGAAAAAATTGTTCATACCTATATACACGCACGAATTGCCGAAACATCACTTTTGGGGGTTCTTTTTTCTTTTGGGGATTTCTAATTTTGGGTTCATGGCAAATTCTAACTGGTCTAAAAAGCCCGCAAAGGGTTCCTGGGGTAAAGCTCCTTCTCGTATGCCTGCTCGTGGCGCCGATGCCTTGGGCAGTGCCTTTGTGCCTCACATGAAAGCTCCCCGCACCGAGTTTCCGCTGTTTAACGGAAAGCGTGTTACGCCGTCTCTGGCTGGCCTCGACAAGCTTTTGCATTATTATGGTGTGGAACTGCAGGAAGAAACCTTGAAGCAGATTTGGGAATATCATCAGCTTCTCCGAGCCAACAACGAAGACCAGGACTTGACTCGCCTTAATGCTTTTGAAACCATGGTTGAACGTCATTATGCCGACTGCACTTTGATCAACGCCTTTGTTGAAAAGTGGCCTGCCCGTATGATTGACGTGGGTAGTGGAGCCGGCTTCCCGGGTATTCCCCTGAAGATCGTGAATCCCAATATCAACTTGACTCTTTGCGAACCGCGCCCGAACCGCATCAACTTCTTGAACATGGTCATCGAGAAGATGGGGCTGAAGAATATCGATGTGTTCGGTCACAAGGTGACTAGCCGCAGCATGACTATTCCTGTGGATGGTGTTATCAGCCGCGCCTTTGAACTGATGGAAAAGACTTTCCCCCGTCTACAGAACTCCCTGAAGGTGGGTGGGCGCGTGTTCTTTATGAAGGGGCCTGCTGCCGCTGACGAACTGAAGACCTTGCATCCCGAAGACTATGGATACAAGTTGCTGGAAAAGCACTTCTATACAATCCCCAACAGCACGCAGGAACGAGCCCTCGTAATATTCGAAAGGGTACGATGATGCATGGGGGGGGGGGCTACTGCCCCCCCCTGGACCCCCCGCTGAAATGTGCTGTGTTCACTTCTAGCCCCAGGCGCTACGCTTCTGGGGTTTGTTTCGCAGCAGGGACCGCTGGTTTATTCGGGTTTATTTCGGGGGAATGAAAAAGGGGGCGGTTGCCCCCTTGCGTCTTTTAGAACTTGAATACCATGCCGAATCGCATCTGGCCATCGCGGACGCCGTCGCTTTCGCCTACGTCCTTGATGGTTGCGAAGTCGAATTGCAGCATGTCGGAGAGCATGAAGCCGAAGCCCATGTCCACTTCGTCGCGCTTACCGGTCTGGTCGTGGAGGTAACCCAGTCGCAAAGCGATGGTGTTGGCGTAAATAAATTCGGTACCTACGTTGAAGACGCCCTGCATCAAGGAGTTCTTGGCTCCTTCCAGGCCGCTGCCACCGCGTTCAGGATTGATCAGGGATTTCCAGCAGGATACGTAGAACGGTTCGGGATTTCCCTTGCTGTCGTCATAAACCACTTCGCGGTTGTAGTCGGCGACCACGACCCACTTATAGTCGGCCAGGGAGAGGATTTCATAGGAGAGGCCCAGGCGCCAGGTCAGCGGGATGGGGTCTTCGATGGTCTTGTCGACGTAATAGACGCTGGGGCCGATGTTGGCCAGGACCAATGCAAAATTCAAACCGTCTACAATCAGGTTCTTCTTGAGGACGCCCACGTCGAATGCGTAACCGAAGGTAGTTGCTTCTTCGGATCCGGATCCTGCGCCGGAACTGAGGTCAGAATAGAAGAACTTGATGCTGAGGCCTAGGCCCCAGTCGCCGGGGAAGCGGGTACCGTAGCTGAAGCCGCCAACGATTTCAGAACTGTTGTAGGCCACCAGGTCGTCAGCGTCCACATCGCCAGACGCAACTGTAGAACCGAAGCTAACGAAGTTTACGAAGAAGCCCATGGTACCCCAGTCGTTCAGGGGGATGGTCATGCCGCCGTAAAGGTGGTAGAGGTCGGGAATGTTGAGAATCGGCAAAAGCTTTTCGTAGAAGGCTGTGAGCTGGTAGTCGGCGTCCTTGAATTGTTCCATACCGTTTGCGGTACTGAACCAGACGTCATTACCCTGGGGAAGAACTGCCCAGACCTTGTTTACAGAAAGACCGTTTCCGGAGTGGTAGTGGACCCATTCGTCATCGCGCTTGCCTTCGGCCTCGTCGGCTTCGGTGCGTTCAAGTTCTGCCTTGCGGCCGCTGGCGGTAGCGTAATCCGGCAGGTGGCGCCAGACGCCCTTGTCGGTGGCAATCCAGATGCCGCCCTTCTGGTCGACGGAGATGTCGTTGACGGTATTGTCGGCGAACTGGATCTGTTCCCACTTGCGGAGGTTGAAATGGGAGAGGCCTCCCTTATGGGCTGCCCACACGTGGCCCGAACTGTCGACGGCCAGGGCGGTGGGACTCTTGTCCATGACTCCATCTTCTTCGTTGAACAGGCTCCAGCGGTCCTTGTCGTTGACGCTCTTCTTGGGAATGAGGCGGGCAACGCCTGCGCCTTCTGCGGCAACATAAAGTTCCTTGCGGAGTTCAGACCATACGAGGGCGGTAATCTTCTGGCTGGGCAGGACCTTGCCCTTCTGCTCGAATTGACCGTTACGGTATACGAAGAGACCGTCGTCGGTACCGATCCAGATAGAGGCTCCCTGGCTTACCAAGGCAGTAACGCGGTGGTTTCCCAGTTCGCTGTCGTAGCTCTTCCAGGCCTTGCCGTCAAAACGGTAAAGGGACTTGGGTGTACCTACCCACAGCTTTTCGGTACGGCTTTCGTAAAGGACTGCGGTAATGGTGTCCTTAACAATCAGGTTCCAGGGCATCTTGACTTCTACGATGTGCTTTTCATCGTCGGCAGTCTTGATCTCGTTGAATTCCTTGACCTTTCTGACATTTTCTTCCAGGCCGCGTTCGGAACCGGCGTACACCTTGACGGCGTCGCGGACCTTGGCATTGCCCTGCAGGGTAATGGAATGATAGTCGACCCACTGTTCGCCGTCAAACTTCAGGATACCGTTGGCAGTACCTGCCCACAGTTCGCTCTTGCTGAAGAAGCCATTCTTGGAGCGGGAAGCCATGCTTGTAAAATAGGGGGCATTCTTGGAATCGGCCGGGTAGCTCATGCGCCATTCGTCGGCCAGGGGGCCGAAAGCCAGACCTGCGGGGTTGTAATACATGGCGGCGGCGTCATCTGCCAGGGCCGCACCTGCTTCGCCCATACCCAGCTGGCGGGCGCCAACGGGCATTTCCAAGGTGATAATTGCAGAACCTGCGGCAAGAGCCAGCGCCGGTGCTAAAAGAATTGCAGAAAGTAGGGATTTACGCAAGTTGCCTCCAATCCGGGATGTCGTAGTTGCTTCCGTGTGACGGGACAACTGCCTTCCAACCGGACTTGCTGGGGTTTTCCCAGGGCTGCTTCGGCAGGAGTCTGCAGTCGCAGCCCAAAACGTAGGGCGGCAGGATTTCCGCGTGGTTGCGGATCTGCTCGCGGGTAATAAAATTCTCTTCGTTCACGAACTTGCAATATTGTTTGCCCTTGGGGCCAAGCTCGATGCGGTAGGTGGCGGTGCCATTCTTGTCGCCTTCGTCCACGGTGCGGATGGTTTCTTCCATGGTGGCGTTCCACTGGGCGATCAGGGCCTCGCGCTGTTCGGGACTCATGTTCTGTGTCTCGAGCCAGGAGCGGAGGGAGGCTTCAGAGGGCTTGACTGCAGTGAGGGACTCCCTAGCGGGGCGGACCACCACGGCGTATTGGCCGGAAACGTCAATTACAGGCTTGACCTCGTCCTTTTCGTCGGAACTGTGGATAACCACATAGGCTCCGATGGCGGCCAGGATGATAGAAAGCACGATAATTGCGATTACAATAATGATTGACAGCATATTTAATTCCGTTTTGGACTTTTTGCCTTACTCTCAAAAACTAGCATTTTCTATTTTGTGGAATAGGAGATTATATGTCGAAATTGAAGATTTTTACAGCTGTTCTTGTTTTGGCCGTTTGTAATGCCCTTGCTATCCCTTTCAAGGTGGAAACCGTCAAGGAAGGTGCTGGCGATACAATCCGTGCAGGTCAGCTGATCAAGGTTCACTATAAGGGTTATCTCTATTTGGACAGTGCTAAGATTCTGGCCGAGAAGAATAGGGTTTTGGATTCCCTGCGCTTGGCCGATTCCCTTCGCCTGGCCAATGACCTGGGTTCTGCCCAGGTGGCTGGTGTGACACAAGTTGACACGACTAAGCTGTTGGATAAGGCTTCTGCCGATAGTTCTGCTGCCGAAAGCGCCGCTGCGGAATCTACCGAGTCCGAAGGTCAGCAGCCTTTTGCCAACTCCTACGAACAGGGCGAACCGCTGGAATTTACCCTTGGCATGGGCATGGTCATTCAGGGCTGGGAAAAGGGCCTTGTGGGCATGAAGGTTGGCGAAATCCGCAAGATGTATGTCCCTTATCAGATGGCCTACGGCGAAAATTCCCTGGAAGGCATTCCCGCCTATTCCGACCTGTATTTCGAGGTGGAACTGGTGGGTGCCGAAAAGCCCATGGAACCGGATGTGTTCCCCAAGAATGTAGAAGGTCTCAAGTGGCGTGAAGCAGGCAAGGGCTTGAAGATTTATGACGAAAAGGTGGGCTCCGGTAAGCCTACCGCAATCGGTTCCGTCCTGAAGACCCATTATACTGGCTGGCTCCTTTCTGGTCGTAAGTTCGGCAGTTCCAAGGATCTCGGCAAGCCCCTGCAGGTTGTACTTGGCGCAGGCAAGATGATCAAGGGTTGGGAAATTGGTCTGGATGGTATGCGTGAAGGTGGCGTCCGCTGGTTCAGGGTTTCCCCGAACATGGGCTATGGCGCAACAGCTTACTCCATGATTCCTTCCAACTCCACGCTGATCTTTAAGGTGGAACTGGTCTCTTCTGAAATTGATGAATCCTTGGCTGAATCCATGGACTTCTTCCCGGATACCACGACGCTCACTTTCGAAAATGGTCCCGAAGGCCTGCGTTATGCGGTAATCAAGCAGGGCGAAGAAGGGGCTGAACCTGCCCAGAAGGGTCAGAATGCCCACGTCCATTATACCGGCTGGCTTACCAACGGTTACAAGTTCGATAGCTCCCGTGATCGTGGCCAGGTGTTTAGCTTCCCCTTGGGTGGCGGTCGCGTGATTCGCGGTTGGGAACTGGGCGTGCAGGGCATGCTTCCCGGCGAAAAGCGCATCTTGATCGTGCCTCCTGGACTGGGCTATGGCAGCCGCGGAGCAGGTCCCATTCCTGGCGGTTCTACGCTGATCTTTGCCGTGGAATATCTGGGACAGGATTAATACCCTACAAATCCTATAGTTTTCAAGGGAAATGCTCTGTGGGGCGTTTCCTTTTTTTATTATTTGGGATGAGGTTATTTATGAGGATTTCTACAAAAGGTCGCTACGCTCTTCGAGTCATGATTGACTTGGCCAGGAATGGCCGCGAAAATTATGTGAAACTGCAGGAACTTTCTTCCCGACAGCAAATTTCCGAGAAGTACCTGGAAGGAATTTTGGGAACCTTGGTCCGTGGAAAACTTCTGGAAGGCGCCCGCGGAAAGGGTGGCGGGTATAAGCTGAAATGTAATCCTGCGGAATGTAGCGTCTGGGATATCCTTTCCAAGACCGAAACCTCGGTGGCGCCTGTGGCCTGCCTGGATGACGAGATAAATTCTTGCGACCGTGCGGATTTCTGCGTGACGCTTCCTGTGTGGAAGGAGCTGGATTCCATGATCCGCGGCTATCTTGAAAGTGTAAAGCTGGACCAGTTTGTCAGGGGCGTCGAAGGAACCGATGGAAAGGTTCCCGATGACAAGGTCTGGAGTTGTGGGCTGTAACCAAAAAGCAAAGCCGCAAACAAATAAGACTAATAAATAAGCCTGCTCTTTTGAGGAGCAGGCTGTTCTATTTTAATCAAGATGCCTTGTTAGAAAAAGTATTCGGGGACTGTTTCTGTACGGTCTATTTCATTGCAGATTTCTCGCATTTCGGCGATCAGTTCCTCTCGGGAACTGAACTCGTTACGGGGATAGCTGCCTTGTGCGACAATGAGGTTACCATTGCAGTTTGATTCGTATTCAATTGCGTTGGGGTCTGCGCTCAGTTCGGTACAGGTTGTGCCGATGTGTTCCTGTGATACGGAATAGTCATAGTTTATAAGTATGGTTATGATTGCGGTATCACCGGCAAATTCCATATGCTGGGAGGAGAATCCCATGGGGCCATATATGTCGATGCCGAAGGAGGAATCGGCCATCGAGGCTACGTTGCAACTGGGCTTGTTGTTTTGTGAAGAAGGGAATAGGGGACCTTTGTCGTTGTCGGCTGGATTCGTCGAGGAATTGCCGGAACTGTTTTGTTCGCTGCTCCCGGACTCATTTTTATCTTCGTTTTTGTCGCCGTCTTCTTCGTCATCTTCTGGGGTGGAGGCCTCGCTATACTCCTTGTAGAAAGATTCGCATTCCCCCTTGGCGTCAAGAATCAAATCTTCTAAGGAGTTTCTACCGGCGTCTTCTACAGCTTTAATTGTGATGTTACGTCCTGAACAGATGACTGTAGATTCACCGGGGTTTTCGTTGGCTTCCTGCTGGTTTTCGTTGCATATGTTGGCGATTTCCTCCATGGGAACCCAGCTGGAATATTCGGTGACGTATTCTATGTTTGCCTTGTCTCCGTTCAATGTGGTCGTGATGTTCGCTGTAAAGGCGTTCGATACGAAGAACGTCATGACCATGGAATTTTCGGAGGTCTGTTTGACGGAGCAGCCAATTTTTTCACCGGAACCGTTAGAACTTGAACTGCTATCTGATGAACAACCTGTGATGACCAACAGAGCCATGGCTGAAATGGGAATAATTTTTTTTAGCATGTTGCTACCTCAAATTTTGTTTGGTGGAGCTATAGAGCATGGCGGATGCGGCATACCCTAATCGGTCAAATTCCTTGCAGTCGTTCAGGTATGAATTGACAATTTCGTCTTTGGTGGTGGTTGATACTGTTGCACTGTAGTAAATACGTACAAAGTCTTCGCCGCAGGTGACGTCGTAATCGTCTGTACTGCCGATTTCCATATTTTCTTCGCAAACGGAACTGATTGTGTCGGCTGGTGTGGCCGGATCGAATTGTATGGTTTGGATTAACTGAATTGTTTCACCGTCATACTTTATGGTAGTCGTGTTTTTTTGTATGCCAATGATGTTTGCTTCCATCTTGAAATCGGTATCGGTGTTTCTTGTGATGAAGCAGGAATTTTTGTTGGTGGGGAATTCTACAGGCTCGTTTGGTTCGATAACGGGATTATCCTTGTAGAACGTTTCGCAGTTTTTTTCAAGATTGGTCCGGATCAAGTTTACGGATGACGTTACTTCGTATTTGTACTCGTATGAAAGGTGTCGGCCGGAGCAGGTGAATGTGTCGTAATCTCCGGATTCCGCAAACTCGTCGCAGTAATCCTGGAACTGGCTGTTGGTGGCGAGCGGTGTAATGTAAATGTCCTGCGTTATGAGTACTGCAGAGGGAGTGACGTCGTAAACGATGGAACTGTACACTGATCCCTGATAGACTTCGGTTATAGAAATTTTGGAATCACCGATTGTTTCGATCTTACATGAGTTTTGGGATAAGTCCGGTATGTAGTCGTTGCTGGAATCGTAAGTCGGCTGGCTAGCGGAGTTATCGGTCGTACAAGCCACAAGGCTTGCTGTAGCGAGGGAGATGCGGATAAAATGGGTGTAGAACATGAGTCGTTATAATTTGTCGTCGGGGATGATTCCGGTTTCCTGGATGTCGTTGCACATCGCAACAAGTTCGCTTTTTATAACGTAGATCGGATTCATTGGGTATTCCATCTTGAAACTTCCGGAAACGGTATTTCCTTCGCAGGTGACGATGGATCCGACTTCGTCATTAAGGGCGTCTTCCTTGGCTTCAGCACATTCCTGATCGATGAAACTCTGGGGCAGGTTTTCATTGAATACCGTGGTGGTGCTTTCTTCCAGGATGCCATCGATGTATGCCACGGAAATGGACATAGTGGCGGTGTCTGCGTCGGAGACAGTCATTTCAAATTCGGTGTCGGAATTCTTGCTGATTTTGCAAGTGGCCTTGCCTTTGCTGTTGTCGGAATTGTCGTCCCCAAGGAGCGGAGTGTCGCCGGTGTCTTCTGTATTGAAGGATCCCTTTTGCTGAATCAGGTTGCATTCGGCGATTGCATCATCCTTTGATTGCTTAAAGTTGGAGTAGGGATCGGTTTCGATGTAGGAAAAGGTAATGGTGTTGCCGTCGCAAGAGACTCTGGCGTTAGAATCATAGATTTCTACCGTCCTGTAGTCTTCGCAATAGTAGTCTATTTCGCTTTGGGAAACTTTTGGCCCAAAGGTGAAAATATTCGTTGAGTAAATGGAATCGTTTGAGAAGCGGTCGGTCGTCTCGATGGTTATGGAATCGCGGGCCTCTGCTCTGACATGGAATTCGTTTTCCACATCGTTTAAGACCATGCAGCCGACGGGACCGTTGCTTGCGATGGGATTGCCGTCGTTATCGCTGGGAGTGGAAGGATCGGTGAAAATCGGGCTATTGTCGTCGTCATCGTCGTCATCTTCATCGAAGTCAAAGACCTTGTCTTTGTACATGTTTTCGAAGTTGGCGCATTCTTTTTTGCTGCTTTCGAGGAGCCTGTCTATGGTGATGCCTTCAGCGTCTTCTTCGCTTGTAATTTTAAGGGTTCTGTCTTTGCAGGTGACCGTGGCGTTGTCGTGTTCTTCCTCGGCTTCCCGCTTGTTTTCTTCACATTCTTTTTGGAAGACGGATTCGGGGACGCTTGAACTGTAGATGCTGTAAATTTCCTGGATGGCTTTGTCGCCGTCGATGGTTGTGGTGATGGTGCCTGAAGAAATTCCTGGAATGTTTAGGACCATTTCCACGGTGTTGCTAGAGGTCTTCTTGGCGGTACAGGAGACTACGGTATTGCCGGATGGGTTTTCGGGAGCGGTGCTGTTATCGTCGGAGCAGCCGCTCATGGCGAAAAAGGCGAATCCTACTGCGGAAAGCGCAGAAATTTTCTTGAACATGGTGTTGTCCTCCTAAAATACAGGTTGAAATATAAGTTTTGTGCTGAAAAAATGTTATTTGAGCCCCCGTTATCTGTTGTTATTATAAAAATTGCAGCTTTGTTATAGGAATTTTCTATAGAAAAGCGAATTTTATGAAAAAAGTTGGTAATTTTCCTACTAAACCTATTGGAATTGTAGGGAAAAGGTTTTACATTATAGCCGTTGGTTTGAAAGACCTACAAAAATGGTAGGAAATAGGCCGAAAAATTTTGTACGGAGAAATAAAAAATGGATTTTAAAACTTACCTGAGAAATGACCGGCGATGTCGAGCCGGATTCCGAATGCGAGGCTAACGCATTAAACCAAAGCCCGAGCGAAATGCTCACAAAAACACAAAATGCTAGATCCTCGATCAGGTCGAGGATGACGCAAGAGAGAAACGCAAAAAGAGGTGACTTCGCAAAACCTCATACCTCAAAGCGAAGCGACCTCAAAACCTCACACCTCATAAGGAATTAAAACATGTCTCAGAATCTTCATTTTGAAACTCTTCAGCTTCACGTTGGCCAGGAATCCGCAGACCCCGCAACCGATTCTCGCGCAGTTCCTATTTACGCAACCACCTCTTACGTTTTCCACAACTCCCAGCATGCCGCTGACCGTTTCGGCCTTCGCGATGCCGGTAACATTTACGGTCGCTTGACAAACTCCACCCAGGGCGTTTTTGAACAGCGTATCGCTGCCCTGGAAGGTGGTTCCGCTGCCCTCGCCGTTGCATCTGGCGCCGCTGCCATTACTTATGCCATTGAAGCTCTCGCTCAGGCTGGCGATCACGTGGTTGCCCAGAAGACCATTTACGGTGGCTCCTACAACTTGCTGAAGCACACCTTGGCACCTTTCGGCGTAAGCACTTCTTTCGTTGACACTCACAACCTCGCTGAAGTTGAAGCCGCCATCAAGGAAAACACTAAGATCCTTTACCTGGAAACTCTCGGCAACCCCAACTCTGACGTTTCCGATATCGACGCTCTTATCGAACTTGGCCACAAGCACGGCCTCGCTGTTATCGTTGACAACACCTTCGGTACTCCGTTCCTGTTCCGCCCCATTGAACACGGCGCAGACGTAGTTGTTCATTCCGCTACCAAGTTCATCGGCGGTCATGGTACAACTCTCGGCGGTATCATCATTGAATCTGGCAAGACCAACTGGAAGTCCGGCAAGTTCCCCACCATCGCTAACCCCAACGTTAGCTACCACGGTGTAAGCTTTGCCGATGCAGTTCCGGGTGCCGCATTCGTGACCTACATCCGCGCAATCCTCCTCCGCGACCAGGGCGCTGCAATTTCCCCGTTTGCTGCATGGGCTCTCATCCAGGGTACTGAAACTTTGTCCCTGCGTATCGAACGCCACGTTGAAAACACCAAGAAGGTTGTGGAATTCCTTTCCAAGCACCCCAAGGTTGCTTCCGTTAGCCACCCGAGCCTGCCGTCTCATCCGGACCACGAAAACTTCAAGAAGTATTTCCCCAAGGGTGGCGCCTCCATCTTTACTTTCGAAATCAAGGGCGGTCAGGCCGAAGCCTGGAAGTTCATTGATAGCCTGAAGATCTTTAGCCTCTTGGCAAACGTTGCCGACGTGAAGAGCCTGGTGATTCATCCGTACACCACCACTCATTCCGAACTGAACGAAGAAGAATTCAAGGAACAGAATATCACTCCGTCCACCATCCGCCTCTCCATCGGTACCGAACACATCGATGACATCATCGCCGACTTGGAACAGGCATTGGCCGCAGTTTAATAACGGGTGTGAGGTCGCTTCGCTTTGAGGTGTCAGGTCGGTGCTTACGCACCTAGAGGCATTGTTAGCAATTAGAATGTAATTGGCATACCTCAAAGTGAGCGAAGCGAACGACCTCAAACCTGAAAGGCGCGAAGCGCCGCCCTCAAAACTTTTTTTGGAGAAAAAACATGTCAAAAATTTATACTTCTGCAGATCAGCTGATTGGTCACACTCCTCTTCTGGAACTTACTCACATCGAAGCCGCTAACAATCTCGGTGCGAAGGTTCTGGCAAAGCTTGAATATTTTAACCCCGCAGGTTCCGTGAAGGACCGTATCGCCAAGGGTATTCTGGATGACGCCGAAAAGTCCGGCAAGCTGAAACCCGGTGCAGTGATTATCGAACCGACCTCCGGTAACACTGGCATTGGCCTTGCTTCCGTTGCTGCAGCCCGCGGCTACCGCATCATCATCGTGATGCCCGAAACCATGAGCGTTGAACGCCGCCAGATTATCAAGGCCTACGGTGCAGAACTTGTTCTTACCGAAGGGGCCAAGGGCATGAAGGGTGCTATCGCCCGTGCCAACGAACTGGCTGCAGAAATTCCCAACAGTTTTATTCCTGGCCAGTTCGTGAATCCCGCAAACCCGGCTACTCACCGCGCCACTACCGGCCCGGAAATCTGGGAAGACACCGACGGTAAGGTGGATATCTTTGTTGCCGGTGTGGGTACCGGTGGTACCGTCACGGGCGTTGGCGAATATCTGAAGTCCCAGAACCCCAACGTGAAGGTTGTTGCTGTGGAACCCGCTTCCTCTCCGGTACTTTCCAAGGGTGTTGCTGGCGCTCACAAGATCCAGGGCATTGGCGCAGGTTTCGTTCCTGACACCTTGAACACCAAGGTCTACGACGAAATCATCGCAGTAGAAAACGAAGCCGCATTCGAAGCTGGTCGCGAAATCGGCCACAAGGAAGGCGTGCTGGTGGGCATTTCTTCTGGTGCCGCTCTCTGGGCTGCCAAGGAACTGGCAAAGCGTCCGGAAAACAAGGGCAAGACCATCGTGGCCCTGCTCCCGGATACCGGCGACCGCTACCTTTCTACCGCACTGTTCGCTGAATAAGTTCGCCGAATTAGATCGCGAAAAATTTTCGAAAATTAAAAAAGTGTTGCGGGGCTGCGTGGTCTCATTTGCTGCCCAGTGAACCTTGCCCAATGCACTTTATAAAAATTTCAGAGTGAGAAGACGTCAGAAAGCTCAACAAACTTTCTGGCGTTTTTATTGAATGTTTGTAATTAAGAATCTGTATTTTAGGTGTGAATATGGAATCCTCTAAGAAACGTGTGGCCGTAGGCCTTTCCGGTGGTGTTGACTCTGCTCTTTCTGCTTATCTTCTGAAAAAACAGGGCTACGAAGTCATTGGCGTAACCATGGCCACGTGGGATGGCTCTATCAAGAACATGCCCCATGTGGAAGGTCGTGAAGGTTGCTTTGGTCCTGGTGAAGATGAAAATATCGCCCAGGCGAAGACTGTGGCAGAACGCCTTGGCATACCGCATTATACTGTTTCTGTGACTGAAGAATACAAACGTCAGGTTTTGGATTATTTCCGTGCGGAGTACCGTGCTGGTCGTACCCCCAATCCTTGCGTCCGCTGCAATCAGAATATTAAATTTGGCGCCTTGCATTCAGCTACCCGCCGCATGGGTGTGGAATTCGATTATTTCGCTACCGGTCACTATGCCCGCATAGAATTCAAGAATCCCAAGGAACCTTTCCTTTATGCTGCCTTGGACGATTCCAAGGATCAGACCTACTTCCTTTCCCGCTTGACAGCAGAACAGCTGTCTACCGTGATCTTCCCTCTGGGTGGAATGAAGAAGACCGACGTGAAGGCTTTGGCTGCAGAAATCGGCTGGGTGGATTTTGCCACCAAGAAAGAAAGCCAGGATTTTTTGGAATGCGGTGACTACACAGTTCTCTTTGATGAATCCGACAACAAGCCTGGTGACTTTGTGGACATGAACGGTAAGGTTCTTGGCCAACACAAGGGTATCATTCATTATACCATCGGTCAGCGCAAGGGCTTGAATATTGGTGGTCTTCCTGAACCTTACTTTGTTGTAAGTATCGATGTGAAAAAGAACCAGGTGATTCTTGGTCCCCGTAGTGTTATGAACTGCGTGGACGTAAATGCCGAAGAATTGAACCTGATGGTGGACGAAGATTCTCCGTTGTTGCAGCAACCTTTGACCGCTCATATCCGCTTGGGCCACAAGGGTTCTTTGGCTCGAATTACATCGCTGGATGTGAACGCCGGAACAATTAGCGTTCATTTTGACGAGCCGCAGTTCGCTTCTGCTCCCGGACAGATTCTGGTGCTGTACGCCGGTCAGGGAATTGTAGCTTCGGGAATTATCACAAAGTAGAATCAATAAATTTTTTGCGTTAATTCTTGAATTCGTAGCCCGCGGTGGTTATAACTTTCTTAATAGTTTCGACAGGAACCTTTTCGGAAAAGGTGACTTCTACGGAGTTTGTCTTGTGATTGGCCTTGGCGGTGTCTACGCCGGGGATTGCTTCCAGCGCCTTTTTTACGGCGGCTTCGCAATGGCTGCACATCATGCCTTCGACGGTGAATGTTTTGGTCATGGGAGTGTCCTCTGGTTTTGATGCTTCGGGGAGCACGTTGGTTTCGGGGGTGTCTGCGGTTTCTAGTTCTGCAGAAGGTTCGTCGTTGACTTTGATAATTTTTCCTGAAATGGATTTCTTCAGCTTTTTGTCCCTATGGGAACTGCCGATGTTTGCGAAATTCAAACGCAATGCGTTGGTGACCACGCAGAAACTGGAAAGGCTCATGGCGAGGGCGGCAAATGTTGCGTTCAGGCTCCATCCGAAAAGCTTGTAGTAGCAGCCTGCCGCCAGAGGGATTCCGATGACGTTGTAGATGAATGCCCAGAAGAGATTTTCGTGAATGTTCCTGATGGAGGCACGGCTCAGGCGGATGGCTGCGGGAACGTCCAGAAGATTGCTCTTGACGAGAACTACGTCGGCGGCGTCAATGGCCACGTCGGCCCCTGCCCCGATGGCCATACCTACGTCTGCCCGGGTCAGGGCCGGGGCATCGTTGATGCCGTCACCAACCATGGTGACGTGGCCATGTTCTTGCAGTTTCTGGATGATGGCTTCCTTTCCGTCGGGAAGAACCCCTGCGACAACTTCATCTACGCCTGCTTCTTTTGCGATGGCGTTTGCTGTACGTTCGTTATCGCCGGTGAGCATCACCACATGAACGCCCATGCTTTTCAGTTCCGCAATGGCCTGCTTGCTGCCATCCTTCAAGGTGTCTGCGACGGCGATTATCCCCAGCAGAGAATTGCCCTTGGCGAATAGCAGGGGAGTCTTACCAGATTCTGCCAGCTTGTGGGCTGCGGTAGTCATGGCACTGGATACATTCACTGCGCTTGCGATGAACTTCAAGCTTCCTGCAAAAACTTGCTGGCCGTTTATCGTTCCCAGCAAACCGTTTCCAGGCAACGCCTCAAAATTTTCAATCACAAGATTTGCGCTGGAAGTCGTGTCGGAGGCTGCGCTGCTCAATTCGCCGCCTTCGTAATTCAAAATCGCCTTTGCCAACGGATGTTCGCTCTTGCTTTCAATGCACTTGGCGATGTTCATTAAATCGCTTCTGGAAACATTGTCGGCGACGATGATGTCGGTTACCTTGGGTTCGCCTTTAGTAATGGTACCGGTTTTATCCAACGCAACAATTTGAGTCCTGCCTGTATTTTCAAGTGCGGCGGAAGTCTTGAAAAGAATGCCATGCTTGGCGCCCACACCGTTGCCTACCATAATGGCCACTGGGGTGGCAAGGCCCAAGGCGCAGGGGCAGCTAATGACAAGCACCGTAATGGCACGGGCTAGAGAAAACCCGATTTCTGCGCCGACGAAAAACCATACGGCGAAAGTGACAATGGCGATTCCAATGACCGTCGGAACAAAAATGCCTGCAACGCGATCTGCAATTTTTGAAATGGGAGCCTTTGTTGCAGCGGCATCGCTGACCAGCTGAATAATTTGGGAAAGGGTCGTGTCCTTCCCGACGCGGGTGGCGCGGCACTTCAAATAACCAGACTGATTCAATGTGGCCGAAGTAACGGTGTCGCCGATGTTCTTGTCGATAGGCAGGCTTTCGCCGGTTAATGCGGATTCGTTAACGGCAGAAGAACCTTCCAAGACCATGCCGTCTACAGGAATATTTTCGCCGGGCTTCACAATGAAAATGGATCCCACCTGAACTTTTTCGATGGGGACGATTTTTTCTACGCCGTCTTCTTCAATCGTTGCCTGCTGCGGGGCCAGTTTCATTAGGCTCTTCAAGGCGTTGGTTGTCTTGCCCTTGGAGATTGCTTCCAGTAACTTGCCTACGGTAATGAGGGTGACGATGGTTGCGGCACCTTCAAAGTAGTAGTTGTCCATCCAGGTTTCTGCAGCGGAAACCCCGCCGACGACTTGGGCGCGGCTCATGGCGAAAATAACGGCGATGCTATAAAGGTATGAGGCTCCTGCACCGAGTGCCACCAGGGAGTCCATGTTGGGTGCGCGGTGAAGCAATCCCCTGAAACCATTGATGAAAAATTTCTGGTTTATGACAAGGATGATGCCTGCTAAAATCAGTTGCACCAAACCCATGGCTACGTGATTCTTGTCGGGAGACATGAACCAATCGGGCAGGGGCCAGCCAAACATCATGTGGCCCATGCTGAAGTAAAGCAACGGCAGTAAGAAAATAAGGGAGGCAATCAGGCGACGTTTCAAAATGTTGATTTCTGCGGTGGCTACACTTTCCAGGGCGTCGGCGGTTCCGGCTGCGTTCCCTGTATCGTTCGCAATCCCTGTGGCGTTCTCGCTCGATGGCTCGCCTGCGCTTTTTTGCACGTTTGCCTTGTAACCTGCTTTTTCTACGGCGCGGATAATGGCTGCGGAGTCGGCGGTACCTTCCACGTTCATGGAATTCGTCAATAGACTGACGGCGCAATTTTCTACGCCCTCTACGCTGTTCACTGCCTTTTCGACACGGGCCACGCAGGCGGCGCAACTCATTCCTGTAACATTGAATTTTTGCATTGCTTGCCCGACCTATTTCATCATTTTCTGAAGCGTGTTCAACAGGTCGTCGATGACCTCGTCCTTGCCAGCTCGGATATCATTTGCAACGCAGGTCTTGATATGGTTTGCTAGCAAAGTCTTGCTAAATGCGTTTAACGCAGCGTTGACGGCGGACACCTGTACCAGAACGTCGGTGCAGTAGGCGTCATTTTCAATCATGTTTCGAATGCCCTTGACCTGCCCCTCAATGCGGTTCAGACGGGTCATGAGGCTCTTGATTTCGGAATTTTCTCGTTCCTTTTTCTTGCAGGAACAGCAACATTTTTCTTTTTTCATACTGTAAATATACATACCCCTAGGGGGTATGTACCAATACATTTTATCTATGAGTGTGCTTTCCCGGTGTGAAATTGTAGTGCTTAGTGCAAATATTCATCTTTCGTGATTTATCAATCATAAAAATTGATTGTATTAAAAAAACATATAATTTTCAGAAATATAAAGTATTAGTCAAAAAAACTTTGGGATTCTACATTGTGGCCCGAACAAAAAAACATAGGAGTTCACAATGATGAAAATTCTTCCCTTCTTGGCAATTACCGCAACCTTCGTCCTTACCGCCTGCGAAGACTTCCATAAATGCAAATTCAGCGATGATCAAACATCCTTGAAATGTAGCGAGAATGTCTATAAAGTCGTGAATGCGAATGGGAAAAAGTGGTTTGCACAGAATGCCAATTTCTACACGGATTTCAGCTACTGCTATGGCGATGATTTCAAGATGTGTTTTGACTATGGTCGCCTTTATACTTGGGCTGCCGCAAAGAAGGCTTGTCCTCTTGGCTGGCATGTTCCTACAAAAGCTGAGTATGAATCTCTGATTGCGTCCGGTGAATTTGCAAAGCTGAATGTGGTTAATGCAGGCTTCCGTTACCATGAAGACAACTATGTGGATCGCGACAAGTCGGCTCGCATTTGGATTGATGACGAGTACGATGCGGTTCGCGCCTATATGCTGAACATCAGTGATAACGGCATCATTACCGTGGAACACTTCAACAAGGATATTGCTGCGTCTGTCCGCTGCATCGAAGACTAGTTTTTGTTGAGGGCATTTCCATGGGAATTGATATTGACATCACTAGCGTTTCCTCTGGAAATGCAACCGTTCTTATAGGCGCATGTTTTGCAATCGTACTTTTCCTGATTATTTATGAAGCATTTATCACGAAGAAAGGGATGGGGACGAGCGCCTCGCCGCTTTCTGAAATTCTTGAACAACAGGAGAATCAGGAATTCATTGTTTGCAAAATGATTGCGGAGTTTGCGGCGACGCTGGCTGCTTGCGGTGCGACCAGTATGCAGGTTTTGTCCAGCGTGGCGTACCTTTCGACCCACTTTGGAATTCATGCCGAAGTGACTGGCTTGCCGCAGCATATTCTCCTTTGCGCTGTAGATGATAAACGACAGAAAACTTATACCATCAACCAGAAGATCAAGGAGAATCCCCTTGACTTTGACAGGATTATTTTGCTGAATCATCTTGCCAAGGAAACGGTGACAGAAAATTATTCTCCCGAAATTTTCTATGAAAAGTTCCAGAAGATTCTTGTGGTAAAAAGGCTGCATCCAAATTTTGTTCTTGTGCTGGCGAGCCTTGCCAACGCTTCGTTCTGCAGGCTGTTCAACGGGGACTTTATTTCCATGGCCATTGTGGCTACAGCGACTGCCTGCGGATTTTACTTGCGAAGAACTTTGTGCTCGCGGTTCAAACTGGATTTTAGAATGGGTACGATTTTGGCGGCTACCATTTCTACGGTCATTGGCACCAGCGGCTATGTTTTTCAGATTGGAGAAACACCTAATGTGGCTCTCGCTACAAGCATCCTTTACCTGGTTCCGGGAATCCCGTATATTAATTCGCTTAGCAATTTGCTGAATGGAATGTTCCTGGGTTGCATCAGCCAGTTTTTTAAGGGCGCCATTCTAACTATCTGCCTATCGCTAGGTTTTTGCGTAGGCCTTGTTCTCACCAACCTTCATTTCTTCTAATATGTTACTGACATTACTTCAAGACGGATTTTTCGCTTCCATTGCAGCCGTCGGATTTGGAAGCATCAGCAATGTGCCTAAACGGATTTTCGCAGGTTGCGGCCTTGTGGCGGCCATTGGCCACGTCACCCGATTTGTGTTGATGAACCTTTGCGGCTTTCACATTATATGGGCGAGTCTCGTGGCGGGTTTTTCCATCGGGACGTTTGCAGTCCTTTTGCGAAAAGTCTGGAAGTGCCCCTGCGAATCCTTGGCGTTCCCGGCGCTACTTCCCATGATTCCCGGTATGTACGCCTATCGCTCCGTGCAGTCCCTGATTCTTTGTTTCAAGACTCCGAGCGACGGTTTGTTTGACCATTACATACACATATTCTTCTACAACTTTATGGTATGCTTCTTGGCGATTTTGCTGATGGTCTTTGGCGTCACCTTCGTCATACACCTGCAAAAGAAAAGATCCTTTGAAATCAAGTGGAATCGATTCTTTCATAAAGGCGTATAGCAAAAAACTATCGCAAACTCTAAAAATTAAGTATTGGACAAAGCGATAGATTCCATCTATATTTGGCGGCATCTAAGAAATAACTCTTAGTTGAATACTGTCTTTGATGACAGCGTGGCGGCGAAGGTTTGCGCCTAGTGCTCTCCTTTAGCCCTGCGACAACATGAAAAGGAAAAATACGATGTCAAATACGCACCATTTTGATGTGGTGGGCAGTTTTCTGCGCCCCGCAAATTTGTGAAGTCTCTTGAAAGTGACGGTCATGAAGCCAAGCAGACCATTCCTGCTCCTGCTCAACTTTTCCAGCAGCTTATCGTTCCCCAGAACATCGAAACGACCCGCAAGTTCTACGCCACAAACGATGAACTGATTGAAGATATTGCCTACGCCTACCGCGGCGTAATCCGTCAGCTTTATGACGCTGGCTGCAGAACTATCCAGTTCGATGACTGTACCTGGGGTGCAATCGTTGGCGATGCCGCCGCACAGCGCTATAAGTCCCTGGGCTTGAGCCTTGACGTGGTGAAAAATCAGCTGCTTCATGTGAACAACCTGGCCATCGAAGGCAAACCTGCGGACTTGCAGATCAATACCCACATTTGTCGTGGCAACTATCACTCCACCTATTTCACCAGCGGCCCCTACGATTCCGTGGCGGATTACGTTTTCGCCCGTGAAAATGTGAACACGCTTTATCTGGAATACGATGACGAACGCTCCGGTGGTTTTGAGCCCTTGTCAAAGGTAAGCGCCGACAAGGTTGTGGTTCTTGGCTTGATTACTTCCAAGTCCCCCAAGCTGGAAGACAAGGCGACGGTTATCGCCCGCATTAAGGAAGCGACCAAGTACATTCCTTTGGAACGTCTGAAGCTGAGCCCTCAATGTGGCTTTGCCTCCTGCGATGTGGGCAACAAGCTAACCGCATTTTCCGTGCTGAGTGCAATCGCAAAGGAACAACTTTTAGAAAGCGTGAAATGAATGCGTTAGGCCCCGCCGCCCGCATGGGGTCGGACTCGCGCGGCGGTTGCCTTGTGCAGTCGCAGGTCGCGCGAGGCTGAACGAACGACTCGCATCGCGAGTCGATAGCGCAAGAGGGCCGGCCTGCCAGGGCAACGCCCAAAACATAGTCCCCTGTCGCCTATAGTTTGCAAAGTGAAATTTTTTCGCGCCCCGCCTTGACACCGCCCAAACTTTTGTATAAATTTAGTAGTGAACAAAAGAACACTGATTAAACTGTCGCTTTTTCAAGCCTGTAGCGACTGGAGGAAAAATGGATAAAGCAGTTTCTGCCAATAATGGCGAAAAGAACGAAATCATTGTATATCAGCCGGAGGGCGGCGAATTTCACATTGAAGTTCGCGTAGAGAATGAAACCGTTTGGCTTACGCAGGCTCAGATGGCAGAATTATTTGATGTTCAGCGTCAAGCGATTACGAAACATATCAAGAATATTTTTGAGAGTCATGAACTAGAGGAAAAGTCAACTAGTTCCATTTTGGAACTAGTTCAGAAGGAGGGCAATAGAAATGTCCTCAGAAAAGTTGCTTTATACAATCTTGACATGATTATTTCCGTAGGTTTTAGAGTTAATACCTTAAAAGGTATAGAATTCCGTCGCTGGGCAAACCAGGTTCTCAAGGAATATTTGCTTAAAGGCGGCTCCGTAAATCAGCGGTTGATTTCACATGAAAACAAGCTGGAAAATCATGATTCCAGGCTTTCGTCCCTTGAAAAACAGGTCGATTTCTTTGTCAAGGCGAACTTGCCGCCGAGTGAGGGAATCTTAAATGCAAAATCCTGGTGGAGCGGGTATGAATTTGCGGCGCAGTTGGTGCGTTCCGCAAAAGAAGAAATCGTCATTATCGATCCGTATGCCGATGATGTTACTCTTTCTTTAGTTGCAAAGAAGGCCGAAGGTGTTAAAGTTTTCGTGTATTCGGCTCGCATTAATAGAACCATGAACGATGAAGCGGCCAGGCTGAATCGGCAGTTCCCGACCGTTGAACTTCGCAACATGCGTGATGTCCACGATAGGTTCATCATTGTCGATAATACAATTTACCATGTAGGCGCAAGCATCCGCGATTTAGGCAGCAAGCTAACCGCATTTTCTGTACTGAGTGCAATCTCAAGGGAACAACTTTTAGAAAGCGTGAAATGAATAACCGTCGCTTTTTTATTCACGTTTCAAACAGGCTCTGTACAAGAACGCACTATAATTACCGCATAAAAAGTTACAAAATGGTAGAATTTTACAGATTTTCATATATAAAATCTGCGTTTTTGGTAGAAATCCATTTGTTTTGGGTAGTGAATTAAAACTAGTCTTTTGGTAAATTCATAACTATGAAAACTGCATTCTTTAAAACTTTCGTAAAATCCATGGGCGCGGCGGTCGCAATTTCTGCCGCATTCGCCACCACCACAAACGCACAGATTATGAAAAACGTTCTTACCGTTCAGCAACAGGACATGGCCATTATCGCCTGCCTGGAAGCCAAGGGCGACTTGGCAAAACTCAGCAAGGCCATCGACAAGGGTCTGGACGACGGCCTCACCGTAAGCCAGGTGAAGGAAGCCCTTTCCCAGCTTTATGCCTACACCGGTTTCCCGCGCTCCCTGAACGCCCTCGGAACTTTGCAGAAGGTTCTGGATGAACGCAAGGCCGCCGGCAAGAAAACCGCCGAAGGCAAGGACGCTTCTCCCCTGCCCAAGAATTACAACTCCCTGAAGGCCGGTACCGAAGTTCAGACGAAGTTGTTCGGCAAGGTGAACAATACTTTCGCTCCTGCAACGGATTACTACCTGAAGGCACATTTGTTCGGCGACATTTTCGCCCGCGACAACTTGACCATTTCGGAACGCGAACTGGTGACTGTTGCAGCCCTCAGCGGCATGGACGGCGTTCACCCCCAGCTGGCAGCACATAAGGCTGGCGCAAAGAAGGCTGGCCTTACGGATCAGCAGGTGGAAAGCATTACCATGACTTTGCAGGACGCCAAGTTGATTCCTGGCATGTACGGCGGAGATTCCCCGTGGCCCCGCGGCGTGCCTAACGTAAATTACGCAAAGTACTTTATCGGCAAGAGCTATCTGGCTCCCATGAGCGCCGAAAATGGCGGCCCTACCAACGTGACTTTTGAACCGGGCTGCCGCAACAACTGGCACGTGCATCACAACCAGGTGCAGGTCTTGATCGCCGTTTCTGGCCGCGGCTGGTATGTGGAAGAAGGCAAGGAACCTCTTGAAATGACGCCGGGTACTGTGGTGGCCATTCCCGAAGGCAAAAAACATTGGCACGGTGCTGCCAAGGATTCCTGGTTCCAGCACTTGACTTACCACACCCACGTTGGCGAAAACGCCAGCAACGAATGGTTGGAACCTGTAGTTGACGAAGTGTACAACAAGCTTCCGTAATTGAGGGTGGCATGAAAAAATTGCTGTTCTTGTTGAGTGCGACGGTGGTGTTCTTTCTGAACGCCTGCGGCGACGACTCAAGCTCTAATGCAAAGGATGATGTTGCGGGTTCAAGTGAGAGCTTCGTGGAATCTTCTGCAACAGAAACTGCGGAAAGCAGTTCCAGCGAAGTCGAGAATGCCACAAGTTCTTCTAGCGGGAACATCGCAGATTCTACAGAAGCAGACGTACCTGCCGTTGACTCTGCAGCCTCTGAAAAAATGCTTGTCGCTTATTACTCCTTCACCGGGAACAGCAAGGCTATCGTAGAAACCTTGACAGGAATGATTTCTGCCGACGTGGTGGAAATTTCTCCTGTGGAAAAGGCAGATTTCGCAGCCAACAATTACGCCATTGGCGATGCTCTCATTGAGGCTATCAACAAGAATCCAGATGCAGAAAGCAGCTACCCCGCCATTACCGTCAGCACCGAAGTAAGCTTCGCAAATTATAGCGAAGTGATCATCGTTGCGCCTCTCTGGTGGAGCCAAATGGCCGCCCCCATGCAGACCTATCTTTTCAAGAACAGCAAGGAACTTGCAAATAAAAAAGTGGGACTCATTGTTAGCAGCCATTCCAGCGGAATCAGCGGCGTAGAAGCCGACGCCAGGCGCTTGCTTCCTGGCAATAACTTCACCGCAAGCCTTTCTATAAAGGCTGCTGATTTCTCTAGCCGCGAAACCAAAATCGCCGACTGGTTGAAAAAGGAATTTTGAGAATATGAAAAAACTTCTATTTTTCTTCGTACTTCTTTTAGCTTCAGGAATGGCTATGGCAAAGACTAGTCAAGTGAAAAAACAGCCCTTTGAAAGCGACCGCATCGTTCGCCTGTCCTACATTGAGATTCACCCGGAATATCACGACCAGTACATGGCCATGGCTCTTGAAGTCGGAGCCACCAGCATGCGTACGGAACCGGGCGTTATCTGCATGTACCCCATGGGTCTCAAGCGCGACAAGAACGCTCTCTACATTCTTGAAATCTACGCTAGCCAGGATGCCTACAAAAAGCACATCGCTTCGGAACATTTCCAGAAGTACAAGCAAGGCACCCTCCACATGGTGAAGCACCTTGACTTGATTGACACGGATCCGCTGAACCCGCTAATGTCCATCAGCTCTGAGATTGCTGATAAGTAGAACAAAAAATGAGAGAGATAAGAAGGGGCGCGAAAGCGTTCCTTTTTTTATACGCCCACTGCATTTTCCTATTTCGAAGTCTCTTTTTCGGAAATTTTCACTCTCCTCTTGCAAATATACCAATCGGTATACTATATTTGTAATATACCGAACGGTATATGTAATTTTTAGGGAGGTTCCCATGAGGCCGAATCACATTTATCACGTTTTCCCGCTGGGAGCATTACGTAATGTCGCCGATGGCGTCATTTCCAACGCAAGCACGAATCACGTGCCCTACCGAAACATCCGCGTGCTCACTAGCCTTATTCCTCACTTGCAAAGCTTGCGGGCTGATTCCATCTTGCTGGGTCCCGTTTTTAAAAGCGAGACCCACGGTTACGACGTGACAGACATGTACCAGCTGGACCCCCGCCTAGGAAATAACGAGGACTTGAAGCAGATGGTCCGCGACTTTCATAATGCCGGATTCCATGTGTTTTTCGATGCCGTGTGGAACCATTCCTCCAGACATCATTTCGCCTACAGGGACCTTCGGGAAAAGGGGCAGAATTCCCCTTATGCGGGCTGGTATCGCAATCCGCGATTCAATACGCCCAACCTTTGCGGAGACTCCTTTACAGTGGATTGCTGGGCCGGCTTTCAGGAACTGCCAGCGTTCAACCTGCGGAATCCCGAAGTGGAGCGAGAACTGATTCATTGTGCAGAATACTGGATGGATGAATTTGGCATTGACGGAATCCGTATTGACGCCGCGGAGGATATGGATTTAGATTTTCTGCGACATCTTGCAACCGCCTGCCACCAAAAGCGTGCGGATTTCTGGATGATGGGAGAAGTGGTTTTCGGAGATCCCAGGCGTTGGCTTGAAGCGGGCCTAAACTCCGTGACCAACTATCAGACCTATAAATCCTGCTGGAGTTCCCTGAATGACGGGAACATGTTTGAACTGGCCTACAACTTGAATCAATTTTTTGATGACAAGAGCGGAACCTGCAAGGGCGCGAGACTCCAGCTTTTTAACGAGAATCATGACACCAACCGCATTTACAGCCAGCTGAAAAATAAGCAGGACAATTTCGTTCAGCATCTGCTGTTCTATACCATGCCGGGAGTGCCCACTATTTATTACGGCGAGGAATTTGGTTTGGAAGCAATTAAGGGCGGTTGCGACGACTGGAATTTGCGTCCCTCTATGCACATCGAGCAGGGCCGCATTCGTTTCGATAATTACCCAAAGTCTGCGGCCGTTCTACCTGCAAACTCTACGGACAAAGAAAATCTACTTTCCGAAATCCGTCACCTGGCAGGCATCCGCTTGGATTGCGACGCCTTGCGCGATGGCGGCTATCAACAGGAATTCGTTCACTCCCAACAATTGGCCTTCTGGCGAACACACCAAAATGGTGATGCCCTTGTTCTTATAAATCTCCAGGACGCACCCGTTCAATTTGAAATTGACTTGCGCAGACATTTTACGCGCACACCTAAAATGAATTCCTTGAAAAATCTGCGAGACCTTCTTTCCAACGATTTCATCAAAATCAGCAACGGCAAAATTACCGTCATAATTCCGCCCAAGTGGGGCCGCATCCTTGTACCTAGCGGTACATAAAAAGTATATTTGAATCATGACCACAAAAGAAGTTTTATTACAGCAGGCTCTGATCCTTTTCCGCAAGGAAGGCTACGATGCTACCGGCGTGCAAAAAATCGCCGACGCCGCAGGTGTAGGCAAGCCCACGCTGTACCATTACTTCGGAAACAAGCGGGGCCTTCTGAACGCCCTCCTCAGTACCCATCTGGAAATTTTCTGGAAGGATTTCGAGACCGCCGCCGATTACAATCACGATGTGGTCAAGACCTTGGAATCCGTTGCCCGCGTCTATTTTGAATTCGCCAAGAAGGACCCGGAATTTTACGCCTGGTTCTTGTGCATGAGCAACACCCCTACCGAAGGTGACATCCACGACGAAGTCCTCCCCCTCTGTGAAAAACAGTGGACTGCGCTCTCAGAACTTTTCCTTGCCGCAAGCAAAGATCACGGCAACATGAAGGGTCGCCATCAGCGTTACGCCTACACATTCCTCGGCATCATCAACGCCAGCATCCAGGCCTATTTCAGCGGCCTTATAAAACTAAATGACAGGGACGTTTACGACACCTGTCATCAGTTTATGCACGGAATTTTCTCGTAGTTCTAAAATTCAACCTTGATTTCCGTTCCCACGCCAACAATAGATTTCATCTCTATTTTTGCGTGATGAACTTCGGCCACATGCTTTACGATGGCAAGGCCGAGGCCCGTTCCGCCAGTTTCGCGGGAGTGGCTTTTGTCCACACGGAAGAAACGTTCAAAAACACGGTTCTTGCATTCTTCAGGAATGCCTATACCATTGTCCATAACAGAAACGGAATTCTTGGAAACGATCACATCCACCTTGCCGTTTTCATTGGTGTAACGGATGGCATTATCCACCAGATTGTAGATCAATTCAAAAATCAAGTTTCCATTGCCTTTAATTTCTGAATCTGCGTCGCCTTGCAACGAAAGCATGATATTCTTTTTATTGGCATTAAGCGCAAGGACACTAATGCAGTTATCGGCCACACTCCACAAATCCACAGATTCATTGAGATTGATTGTACGTTCACCAGGCTTATCCAATTTGGAAAGGGTCATGATGTCGTTGGTGATGGAAAGCATGCGTTTTGCTTCGCTATGAATTTTACCCGCAAAACGAACAGTATCTTCCGGCTTGGCGATTCCGGTTTCCAGCATTTCCGCATAGCCCGAAATTGTCGTAAGCGGAGTTTTTAATTCATGAGCAGCATTGGCAGTAAACTCATCTTTTAGACGGGCTGTTTTCTGCTCCTCATCGTGAAGCTTTTCAATGGTAATGGCTAGCTCGCGATTTTTATTCCGAATGGTCTTTACAAAAGGAGCGATTTCTTTATACAAGCAATCATCATCAAGAATTTCCGCATCATCCAATTTTTCAGAAAGTTTCTTAATAGGCCGCACGAAGGCTCTGCTGAGTCCCACCGTGATGAGTATAGAAACAACAATGATAACGCCAATCAGTCCAAGTAAATAAGGAGTGGTCCTGGAAATCGCCCGCTGGATATTAGCCTGACGCATACCAAGGCGCAATATATTTCCATCAGAAAGTTTCAAGGCATAATAATAGATGTTCGCATCCAAAGTCACCGAATGACGCATTCCCTTTCCGGAGCCAGTTTCAAACGCGGAAATCACCTCGGGTCGACGCAGATGATTTTCCATCTTACTGGATTCCCGATCACTTTCAAATAGAACATTCCCTTCTTTGGAAATCAACGTGATGCGTAATGAATCCGTCGTGAACTTTTTCAATTCCTTCGTAGGAGTCTGGTTATACGCGGCTTCAATCAAATGGGCATTTTGGCGTAAAGAATTTTGAAGCTGTTCTTCCATGGTCTCTTCAAAGACTTGGACAGAAAAATAAACAGCAAAAATGGTAGCGAGTACGCCCACATAAATCAAACTCATTCGGATTCGTACTTGCATTTTAAACCTCCGCCTTATAGCCCACGTTTCGAATGGTCTTGATGATATCATTTTTTTCACCAAGTTTCTGGCGCAAGGTTTTTACATGCATATCCACCGTGCGGGTTTCCAGTGTGAAATCAACACCCCACACACGTTCCATAATTTCTTGGCGGCTAAAAACAATGCCTGGGCGTTGCATTAGCAACTTTAAAAGTTCGTATTCCTTAAACGTCAAATCGCGAGTATGGCCCTCTACAGAAACAATATGGCGATTGTCAAGTAATCGTCAGCCCCCAAATCCAGCCCCTTCACCTTATCCAGCTCCGTACCCTTCGCAGTCAGCATCATTACAGGAACCTGACTGGTGAAAGACTGTGCACGCAATCTCTTTAGGATGCTCAGACCATCTTCACCGGGAAGCATAATATCCAAAACAAATAGATTCGGTTTTTCACCTTCATTTGTCGCGGTATTACGTAGCTTTTCATCCGTCCACCGCTATTGCAAATAAATGACCTCCGACGCCGCTATACTTCTGCGTACCAAGAACATGCTTGTTGTTCCATGGAGCGGTACAAGCCCAATGCAGGTAAGCTGCCTTCATAACATCGTCTTTCTTGATTCCGACAAGACCTTGAATCTGATTATCATCCTTTAAAACTAGAGCGTAGATTTTGACGTCTTTGGGGATTGTCTCCCAATCGATTCCCCACCCATTCTTCTCGGTAAATGTCTTAATGCAAGCCTTGCTTTCGACCCTGAATACAAATGTTTCTTTTATCTCGCCCGTTTCAGAATCCTTAAGACAAGGGACTACCTCATCTATCCATATATTGACACAACCTTTTTGAACATTCGTCATACGGCACCTCTTGTTTCTAATTATTCTTGCTAGAGGCGTCTTCTCAATTCTGAAAACTTAGAATAAAAAAAGACGCACTTCTCCATTCGATAGAGAAACGCGTCGGACAGTAATGTAGGTAGATGCTACAAAACGGGCAAGGGGCCTAAGGAGATTTTACAAAAGTACTTTTCACTACACGCATCAGCGCGCATACACCAGCGGAGATTCCGAGTAGTTGAAGTACGGCGGCCGTTGTGCTGCTAGCTGCAAGTTTCCAGCCGCCGGTAACGAACATATAAACGTAAAGTTGGGCTTCTTTAAAGCAGTAAATACCTGCTGCAATGGCTGCGATGTAGGCGACAAAAAATAAAACTCGTTGCCATGTGTTGCAACGGTTCTCCAACTTTTTCAGAACGCCTTCTAAATGAATTCCCAGGTGAACGAGCATCACCATAAAGCCCCAGCTGCAACTTGCCAAATGAAGTTGTCGCGAGGTTTGCGTAGTTTTGATGGATGACCATTCAAATGCTAGGCCGCTCATAAAAATGGAGCTGATGGCCATGGTGATCATCAAGGCGAATAAAATCCAGTCGGTGACGTTCAGAAAAATGCGGCGTGCGTTCCATTGGCCTTTCAAAATAGTCTTATAAAACCAGCGGTTCAGAACATGATGGATCACAAATAAGACGAATAGGGAAATTCCCACTCGGCCGTGTTGCGGCAAATCATGGACAGCCCCGTAACTCATAAGGTACAGGAAACTGCCGTACATCACAACGTCTATGAGAATTTTTACTGCGCGCATTTTATTCCGTCGCGACGAACATTCTGCGACCCCTTCGGCGACGAACCTTACTTCAGCAGTCCTTCCACGAACTTCTTGATTTCTGCTTCGGAGCCGTGGTTGAATTCCTTGCCGCCTTTGTAAATGGCGCCCTTCGCGTGAGCACTCAAGTCCTTGCCACTCTGGCCGAAACCGCTGCCGCCACTGGTGCAAATGCCAATGACATTCTTCTTTTCGAAGCTCTGGCTTTCAACGAACGTGTACATGATTTTGGGTGCCAGGCCCCACCAAATGGGGTATGCCAAAATAACGGTGTCGTAACCAGCCAAGTCAATCTTGTTCTTGATGGCCGGGCGGCTCTTGGGATCGTTGCTTTCCTTTGTGGAACGGGACTTCTTGTCATTCCAATTTAAGTCTGCAGAAGTGTAAGCCTGTTCAGGTACCACTTCGAATAAGTCGCCACCTACGGCCTTGGCGGTTGTCTCTGCCACTTTCTTGGTGGTGCCGGTAGCGCTGAAGTAAACTACTGCGGTCTTTGCATTTGCTGTTGCCATTCCAAATACTCCTAGAATTAAAGCGATGATGAATTTTTTCATAAAAACCTCTATGCCGTTTCCTGCATGACCTTGTCGAAATCACCCGGCGAATCAAACAGCTTTTTCTTCAGTTGTTGTATTTTCTTTTGCTGTTCGGCGGCGTCAAGACTTCCCAACTTCACTGCCTCAGTGTATAGGATTTCCTTAAAACGGATCTTGTTCATGACCGTATTCAAACGCTCCATCTCCGCTTCCAATGCGATGCGGCGCTTCACGAAAAGATCCAGGCGCTGCTTGAGGGTGGAATCCCCCTTGCGATACCATTCGATGTACTGGCGGATTTCCTTGATCTGCAGGCCAGACTTCTTGAGACATTCAATCATGGAAAGCCATTGCAAATCTGAGTCTGAATATACTCGAATGCCGGAACTGTTTTTCGTTACGAAAGGCAGCAGGCCTTCCTTTTCATAATAACGTAACGTATGGACCGAAAGCCCTGTTTTCTTTGTCACTTCACCAATAGAATAACCCATAAAGTCTCCTTATGTACCCTACAATATAGCACCTAGAGTTAGCTCTAGGTCAAGGGGATTTTGTGAAAAATCCACGACTTATAGGTTTCTGTTCCATTTCTCGCAGGATTTCCAGGAACTTTTCGCAGGCCTTGGTGGCGATGCGGTTCTTTTTCCAGGCGACGGCGACCTTGATGGGGAACAGGGGCTTGAAGGGAACAAAGCAAAGTTTCGTGCCTCTTGTGTTTATGATTCCGTCAATAGTGATGACGCTGGCGACTTCGGCTTCGGTCAATTTCGATGCGTTGTAAAGCATGTCGTTGGTGCCTACTACGTTCAGTTTATCAGTGCTGTAGCCCAGCCAGGTGGCGAGTGTGTTATTGTTCCGCATCTGTCGCGAAAGAATCAGAGGCATGTTCAGTAGATCTTTCGGGGTGGCGAACTTCTTTTTTGCAAGGCGATTCCCTTTCCAGGTCATAACACCCCAAGGAGATGCAATGGGCACGGAAATACATTCATAATTCGGAAGAACTGTCAAGTCCACAAACATGCCGAAATCAGCGATGCCTTTGTCCAACTGGTAGCGTACAGTTTCTTCGTCGCCAGTAGTCATGTTAAATTTTACCTTCGGGTAGCGACGATTCATTTTCTTGATTGCCTGTGCAACGAAGGATACGCCTTCTATTTCGCCACAGACCACATTGATTTCTCCGGTAATTTCAGCTTCGTCCGCTTTCAATTCTGTGAGGGTTCTGTTGGATAATTCCAGAATATCTTCGGCGCGCTGTTTCAGGAACAGCCCCGCATCTGTAAGCTGGACTATTTTTGAACCGCGGATAAAAAGTGGCTTGCCGATTTCTTTCTCAAGATCTTTAATCTGCTTGGAAAGTGCAGGTTGCGAAACGCACATAAGATTTGCTGCCGCTGTAAAGTTCTGTTCATGGGCGACAGCGAGAAAATAGCGAAGATGACGTAGTTCCATACTCCAAATATAACTAAAAGTTATAGTTCGGTATGAAAACAAAGTATTGGTTATTTGTGAAATTCATGGCTAAATTTAGACCATGACCGTAGAAGAGTTCCGAAATTATATGGAGTCTGGCAAGCCTGTGGTTGCTGGCTCCGATGTTCACCAGACAATGCACCTGTTTTCACAGCAGGCCATGCGCATTACTGCGAAAATCAATGGTGCTTACAACGAACCTGAAAAACTCCATCAACTGCTTTCTGAACTTTGGGAAATTGATTTGCCCAAGAATTTCGGCATGTTCCCGCCTTTCAATACGGATTGTGGCAAGAATACCTTTATCGGCGAGAATGTGTTCATTAATTCTGGCTGCAAGTTCCAGGACCAAGGCGGCATCTACATTGGTGACGGAGCCTTGATCGGTCACAATGTTACCCTTTGCACCATAAACCACAATTCCGATCCTGAACATCGTGGGGATATGGTTTTCAAACCGATTCATATTGAAGAAAATGTATGGATTGGTGCCGGTGCCATTATTTTGCCGGGCGTAAGGATTGGCGCTGGAGCCATAGTTGCTGCCGGGGCGGTGGTCACAAAAAATGTGGTCCCAAGAACAGTGGTGGCAGGGGTACCTGCAAGGAAAATCAAGGAAGTTTAACCATGAAAAGGTTCATCGGGATTCTGGCTCTATTTTTTCTAATGGGTTGCAGTTCGGCATCTGCTCCGACAACTGAAAAGATGGAGATGAATGAGATTGCTAACAGCAATATTAAAGTCTCGGTTGGCGAAGTTTCCTTTGTCGCCATAATCGAGAATTCAGAAACGGGTAAGGCGTTCCTTTCGAAATTGCCTCTGACTCTTGACATGAATGAACTTCATGGAAATGAAAAATACCATTAACTATTCTGCAAACGAGACTACTATGCAACAAGTTGAAAAACTGGAACTGACCCAGGAATGGGATAAGGTATTCCCCAAGAGCGAAAAGGTGGATCACAAGAAGGTCGCCTTCGTCAATAACTTCGGCATTACCTTGGCTGCCGACATGTACATTCCTAAGGATGCCAAGTTGGCAGCAAACGGCAAGTTCCCTGCCATCGCTGTTTCTGGTCCTTTCGGTGCCATCAAGGAACAGTCCAGCGGTCTTTATGCACAGACTATGGCTGAACGAGGTTTCTTGACTATTGCCTTTGACCCCAGCTTTACAGGCGAAAGTGGCGGCATGCCTCGCCGTACCGCATCTCCAGACATCAATACAGAAGACTTCCTTGCTGCTGTTGATTTCCTGGAAGCTCAGGAAAATGTGGACGCCAACCGCATCGGCATTATCGGTATTTGCGGATGGGGTGGAATCGGCTTGAATGCTGCCGCAGCAGACACCCGTATCAAGGCAACTACAGCAGTTACCATGTACGACATGACTCGTGTGGGCGGAAACGGTTACTTCGATTCCGAAGATAACGAAGAGGCTCGTTACAGGGCTCGCCAGGCTATCGCCGCCCAGCGCGCCAAGGATTATGCTGAAGGCAAGCATCTTCGCGCCGGTGGCGTTGTGGACCCGCTCCCTGCTGATGCACCCCAGTTCGTGAAGGATTATTTTGGCTACTACAAGACTCCTCGCGGATACCACAAACGTTCCGGCAATTCCAATGACGGCTGGAATGCTATTGGCACTCAGGCTTATGCAAACGCACGCTTCCTCCGTTACACCAATGAAATCCGCAGCGCTGTTCTCGTAATGCATGGCGAAAAGGCCCATTCCCTCTATTTCGGCAAGGATGCCTACAAGTACATGGTGGAAGGAAATCCCGCTGCAGGAATCAAGGCTAACCCGGTGCCCTCCAACAAGGAACTGCTTGTCATCAAGGATGCTAACCATACGGACCTTTACGATGGTGGCGAAAACAAGAATTTTATTCCCTGGGATAAGTTGGAAAAGTTCTATACGGAAAACCTGAAGTAAACTATGAATATCCTGAAAAAATTGTTCGTCACTTCTCTAGCAACACTTGCATTCGCAAGTGTTTCTTATGGTCAAATCATGAAAAACGTTCTTACCATTCAGCAGCAGGACATGGCCATTATCGCTTGCTTGGAAGCCAAGGGTGACTTGGCAAAGCTTAGCAAGGCGATTGACAAGGGTCTTGATGATGGCCTCTCTGTAAATCAGGTCAAGGAAGCTCTTTCTCAGCTTTACGCCTATACCGGATTCCCCCGTTCTCTAAACGCTTTGGGAACTTTGCAGAAAGTTCTGGATCAGCGTAAGGAACAGGGCAAGAAAACTGTTGAAGGTAAGGATGCCTCTCCGCTTCCCAAGAATTTCAATGCATTGAAAGCGGGAACTGAAGTGCAGACAAAACTTTTCGGGAAATTCAATTACGCCTTTGCCCCCGCAACAGATTATTACCTGAAGGCTCATTTGTTCGGCGATATTTTTGCTCGCAACAATTTGACCATGCAGGAACGAGAATTGGTTACTGTGGCGGCTCTCAGCGGAATGGACGGTGTTCATCCGCAGTTGGCAAGTCACAAGGCTGGAGCTGTTAAAGCGGGCCTTACGGAACAGCAGGTGGAAAGCATTACCATGACATTGCAGGATGCCAAGCTGATTCCTGGAATGTATGGCGGTGATTCCCCGTGGCCCCGCGGTGTTCCTAACGACGGTTTTGCAAAGTACTTTATCGGCAAAAGCTATTTGGCTCCTATGGATGCGGAAAATGGTGGCCCCATCAACGTGACTTTTGAACCCCGTTGCCGCAACAACTGGCATGTGCATCATAACCAGGTCCAGGTTCTGATCGCTGTCTCTGGCCGTGGTTGGTACGTTGAAGAAGGTAAGGAACCTCTGGAAATGACTCCGGGTACAGTTGTTGCTATTCCCGAAGGCAAGAAGCACTGGCATGGTGCTGCCAAGGATTCCTGGTTCCAACATTTGACTTACCACACTCATGTGAAAGAAGGCGCGAGTAACGAATGGTTGGAACCTGTCGTTGACGCGGAATATGATAAGCTTCCGTAATTGTCAAATTTAACGTCTCCGATCTACCGAACGAAAGTTGAAAAAGAAGTGAAAGTCGTCGGGATGCCACATCAGCGTCCCGGTGCTTTTTTTGTTATTTGTGAATATTGTCTGTTCGCCCTGCATCGCCTGGAACCTCTGGAAATTTGTTCTGTCGGGCCTTTATGAAAATGAACGGCGGTTCGTGCGCTCTATTGTGTGGATGACTTGCGGGCTGTTTATTGCCGGTGTGGTTTTCTGCCTGGGGATTTGTTTTCCGCTGCTTGTAAAGTTCGGCATGAGTTTCCAAAGTAAAACTTTGCAGCCTATCTTTGGCGTTTCCAATATTGTGACGCTTGCTCTTTGGCTCTCCCTTGCCTTTGGATGTATGTTCCAGTTTCCTTTGGTAACGTACGCCCTGATCCGTGCTGACATTGTCTATTACGAAACTGTATGCCACGCGCGCCCCTATGTGGTGGTGGGCATTCTGGTCCTTGCCGCCCTACTCACGCCGCCGGACATTGTCAGCCAACTGATTCTAGGTGTGCCTACTTATCTACTTTTTGAGGCAGGGCTTCTTGCTGCCCGCAAGTTCAAAAAACGCTAGAAAGCCCTGGCTTCCTAGCGTTTTTTTTGCTTCGTTTTTTACAAGTGCTTACTTGCAAAACTTTTTCAGGAATTCACCGATTTCAATGGGCTTAGAATAGTAGTATCCCTGGAGGCTTGTGACGTTGAGTTCACGAAGTTCGTTGCGCATACCTTCGGTTTCGATACCCTCGGCGCAGACTTCTGCAGAGAAGGATTTTGCAAGGTCGCTGATGAACTTTACCGTGTTTCTATCCTTAGCGTCATTTTCGATATTCATGACGTAGCCGCGGTCGATTTTCACGGTGTTCACCGGAAGGTCGCGTAGAATTCCCAGCGAGGAGAAACCTGTGCCGAAATCGTCCAAAGCGATGCGCACGCCCTTTTTGCGGAGAGCGCTGAATATCTTCTTTAACTGATTGATGTTCAGCAGGCGGCAGCGTTCTGTAATTTCAAGGCAGAGGTTTTCTGCAGGGAACTGAGTTTCTTCAAGAATGTCTATGACATCCTGGGCGAAATCACCCTTTTCCAGCTGGGCGTAAGAGAGGTTCACGTTGATGATAAAACCTGGATTGCCCATCAGAATTTTCTTGCAGTCTATAAGGGCCTGTCTCAGGATCCATTTGCCCAGTTCTGGGAAGAGGCTGTCCTGTTCCAAAACGGGAATGAAGGATAGCGGCGGAACCACGCCATAGACGTCGCTACGCCAGCGGATCAGGGCTTCGGCTCCCTTCAATATTTCGGTTTTTGTGTCAACTACGGGCTGGTAACAGAGGTAGAAACCGCTGCAGTTGTCGATGATGCAGTTGCGAATGAAGTTGATTCTTTTCAGAGTGTCCTTCTGATCGTTGTTCAGGGCTTCTTCGAAAAGATACAGGTCTCCATGGCGGGAGTTCTTGGATTCCGCAAAGGCGTATTTTAGGCAGGAATAGACTGTGTCTGCGGTAACGGAAAAGTCTGCAATAGTAACTGCCCCTGCGCAAAGTGAAAGGGCGATACGGTCCGATGCCACGTAGAAGTTCTGTGCCACCAATTCCTGCACGTCGCGGTAGACTGTATTCAGTTCCTCGATGGAGGAATTCTCGGAAATAACGGCAAACTTTGTTCCGTCCATACGGTAGGTAGTGCCCATACCGCGGAATGCCTGCTGCAAGATAGAACCGAACTTGCGGAGGATTCTGTTTCCGAAGGCGTAGTTGTAGATGTCGTTTGCTCTGGAGAAATCCTCAAGTCCGATTATGATGGTGCTGATTTTCTGCTTTTTCCATAGGCAGCCTTTGATATCTTCCAGGAAACCGTAAAGGCTGCGGAGATTTGTGATGGAATCCGTGTAGTTCAGGCAATCGTGATTCTTGATGATTCCGCAGAAGTACGCCGGGGTTCCGTCATCGTCAGGAATGGATACTCCGCTGCAGGTGCAAAGAACGTATTTGCCGTCTTTGGCCATTGCTCGGTACTGGATGTTGTGACTTTTTTCTCTACCCTCAAAGACGTCTGCAATGCTGGTTTCGAAATCTTCACGGTCGTCGGGGCTGATGTGGCCAAGCCAGATGTGACCTGCGCTTTCCATGTATTCTCCGGGAAGGCCGAAGTAGTCAACTGCGGCCTTGGACCATTTGGAGTAATCGTTCTTGATGTCGCATACATAAACGTATGCGCCGTCTGCGGCGATGGAGTAAGCTTCAAAAAGAGCGTCTAATTTTTGCGTATTCATTTTGTGTCTCCATTACCCGATAAAAACCTGATTCTTGCCATTGTTCTTTGCTTCGTATAGAGCGCTATCGACTCGTACACAGACCATGTCGGCGTTCTCGCCTCGCAGTGCTTCTACGACGCCGACACTGATTGTTTTTCGTCGTGCCTTGGGGAACAAGATTGCTGCAAAGGATGTCCTGATTTCGTTTGCGATTTCTGCCGCTTTATGGCAATCGATGCCGGGAAGAACTACCATGAATTCTTCGCCGCCCCAGCGACCGCAAGAAGCGTCGGGGTTGCTCTTTTCGACGGTTTCCTTGATGACCTTTGTAAGGCCGAGGATGACGTTGTCTCCTTCCTTATGGCCGTAGGTGTCGTTGACCATCTTGAAGTTGTCGATGTCCATCATAATGAGACTGACCTTTTTGCCAGTGTTGTTGTAATCTTCCAGAGCTTCCCTGATTCTGCGTTGGGTTTCGGCACGGTTGCAGAGATTGGTTAAGCTGTCTTCGATAGCCATCTTTGCCAGTTTCTGGTTGGCTTCGGCCAGTTCCGCTGTAGCGGCTTCGATGAATTTTGCCAGTCGGCTGATCATTGAAACCTTGCCCGAGAAATTTTCGGAATCCATTTCGAAATGGGCCTTGTCATCGATGGGTCCTTCGCGCATGGCGGCGATGACTAGGGTGACGTTATGCTGGATCAGATCCTTGTCGGTACGAAGGAATTCGCCGGAAGTGTAGAAACCCGAAGTGGGTGCGATGCTCTGGAACGGACCTGTTTCTTTACTGATTTCGTCGTTGCCCCAGAATGTTCTGCGAGCGGCGCAAGAGAAAACCTTTAGGATCTCAGGTTGGAATTCCGCAATTTTGCGGCCACCTTCTTCAATACTGTTAAGAATGGTCCATGGATCGCCATAGGCAATTCTCGCGTAGACGTTTTCTTCAATGTTGGAAGTCATGGTGAGGGACCCGTCGGCGTTACTTGCGATGGGGGCTCTCAGGATGTTGATTCCATGATGTTTGTAGAAGAAGGGAAATTCTAGGGTGTTGTAGAAGAAATGCTCGTTGTTGGGAATGTTCAGATACTTGTAGTAGGCGTCGTAGGCCGGCTTGCCGTCCAGTTCCTGCAAGATGCTTCCGTTTGCCTTGGTCACGAGGAATTCCCTACCCAGGGGTTTCCAGCCGGTAATATGTGTGGTGTGAATGTTTAAGTCATCGCCTCCGCAAAGCAGGAAGACGACGCCTTTTTCTGAATAGCCCCTGGCCTTGGAGAATACGCAGGCGTTGTCGTTGTTCAAGTCTATGTTGAATGCGCCACCGCCAAAAATCTGAATGTCTGGGTTGATTTCGGTGCAAGCCTCGCAGAACGGAGTCATGGACATGCCGCGAATAGTCGCTAGTAATTCGATGGCTTTAACCCAAGGACGTTTTTCCAATTCTTTTTTCAGGTTCTCGATAGCATCCAGTGCATTGTCTTCCGATAGAGGATATTGCAGTAGGTGTACCTGGGTAGAAGGGTATTCGCAAATGGTACAGACAACTACGAAGGGGGAGTCCGAAAGTCTGCCTTCGGTGATGGTTCCGTTTGTGGAACACCCGAGGTACTGTGCGTCCGGCATTTCGCTCTCGATGATTTCGCAGGCGAGATCGATTTGCTCCTGGTCAATGTTTTCTGCGTAGATACTAAAAACGACAGCGGAGGTCACCTTGGACTTTCGCCACTGATTGATTTTATCGAGCTCTCTTTTGAGCTTGCCGACACCTGAAAACTCAAATTGAAACTGTTTCACGTTACTTATGTAGAATAAAATGTCCGACTTTTACCGATTAATGTAAGAAAAATATATTCCAATTTGGAGAAATATATCATAAAATTTTCGATTTGATATGTCTTATTATAGGAAAAATCTATAATAAGTGCTAAAAATTAAGTATTGGACAAAGTAATATTGCCTGTTTTATATTTGTCGCCGTTCATAAATAACTTCCGCCTTTGAAGGCGGCGCGGGTACGATTCCGCGAAAACATGAAAAGGAAAGACAAATGACTCAGAACAATGCTCTTATTACCCATTTTGATGTGGTTGGTAGTTTTCTCCGCCCGGCAGCCGTAAAGCAGGCTCGTGCAGATTTTAACGAAGGTAAGATTACCCTTACGCAGTTTAACGAAATTGTCAACCCCGAAATTGTGAAGCTGGTCGAAAAGCAGAAGAAGGCTGGCCTCCATTACATTACCGATGGCGAATACAACCGTAGGTTCTGGCATTTGGATTTCTTCTGGGGATTTGAAGGCGTGGCTCACGAACGTGTGGGCGGCGGCGTTCAGTTTGCCGGTGAAGTGGCCGATTTGGATGCCACTTTTTTGGTTGGGAAAATCAAGGCGAAACCGCATCCCTTTGTGGAGAACTTTAGGTTTGTAAAGTCCCTGGAATCTGAAGGACATGTGGCAAAGCAGACTTTCCCGGCTCCGGCCCAGCTGTTCCAGCAGCTGATTGTTCCGCAGAACATCGAGACTACCCGCAAGTTTTACCTCACCAACGAAGAGCTGATTCAGGACATCGCTTACGCTTACCGTGCCGTGATCCGTCAGTTCTATGATGCCGGCTGTCGCGTGATTCAGCTGGATGACTGTACCTGGGGCGCCATTGTTGGCGATGCTGCCGCCCAGCGTTACAAGGCTCTTGGCCTGGATCTTGAAGATGTGAAAAAGCAGTTGCTTTTGGTGAATAATTTGTCTGTGGAAGGTGCGCCGGAAGACTTGATTATCAATACCCACATCTGTCGCGGAAACTATCACTCCACCTATTTTACTAGCGGCCCCTACGATTCCGTTGCGGATTACGTTTTCGCCAACGAAAATGTGGACACCCTCTACCTGGAATATGATGACGAACGCTCTGGTGGTTTTGAGCCTTTGGCAAAGGTGAGTGCCGACAAGAAGGTTGTCCTTGGCTTGATTACTTCCAAGACCCCCCAGCTGGAAGACAAGGCTGCTGTTATCGCCCGCATCAAGGAAGCCGCAAAGTACATTCCGCTGGATCGTCTGTCTCTTAGCCCCCAGTGCGGTTTTGCCTCTTGCGAAGTGGGCAACAAGTTGACGGTGGAAGAACAGTGGGCAAAGATTGCCTTGGTGAAGGAGATTACCGAAGAAGTTTGGGGTTAAAGCCGACAAGAATTTCTATTTGGTTAAAGGCGGCCGTTCCCTTTGGGGGACGGTTGTTTTTTATGGTATGCGTTCTTGTATTGCGGTATAAAAAAATCTTATATAAACCGCTAAAAATTAAGTATTGGACAAATTGAAAACTGCCTTCTATATTTGGTCTCGTGAATAATCCTACTAAAACGCTAGGAAATAAAAGGTTAATGGCCATTCGAAAAAGGAGTGCGCGAACATGAGCTTAGGAATTGAAACACGATGTATACACGGTGATTTGAAACGTTTTGACAAGGATTCTACGGGATCCATCAGTTTTCCCATTTACCAGACGGCAACTTTCGCTCACAGGGGCGTTGGCAAGTCTACCGGTTTTGATTATAGCCGCTTGCAAAATCCCACCAGGGAACAGCTTGAAAAGATTGTAGCTTCGCTGGAAGGTGGTATAGATGCTCTTGCTTATTCTTCGGGCATGGCGGCCATTACCGCCCTCTTTGAAATTTTTGAACCGGGCGACAACATTATTATTGACTCCGATCTATATGGCGGAAGCATTCGTCTGTTTGATAATGTCAGCAAGAAAAACGGTCTAGAAATTACCCGTGTAAATTTTGCTCAGGACAATATTGAAAATTTTATTAAGCCCAATACCAAGGCCCTTTATTTTGAAACTCCCACCAATCCCATGATGAACATTGTGTCGGTGCGTCGCATTGCAGGTATCGCCAAGACTCACGGCATTTTGTGCATTGTGGATAACACCTTCCTTTCTCCCTATTTTTCTCAGCCGCTGAAGTTGGGAGCGGATATCGTTGTGGAAAGCGGAACCAAGTTTTTGTGCGGTCATAATGATACCTTGGCGGGCTTCCTTGCTACGAACCGCCAGGATATTGCGGACAAGTTTCGTTTCTTGATCAAGACTGTTGGATCGGGCCTTGCTCCTTTCGATAGCTGGCTTTTGCTTCGCGGTATCAAGACTTTGCCTATTCGCATGGAGCGCCAGGCAGAAAATGCCTGCGAAATTGCACAGTGGCTCCGCAACAATAAGCATGTGAAGAAGGTTTATTATCCGGGTTTTGAAGATTATCCAGGTCACGATATTTTGAAGGATGAAGCTACTGGTTTTGGTAGCATGATAACTTTTGAAGTGGAATCCAGGGAATTGGCTTTGTATATTTTGGAAAATGTGAAACTGATTCAGTTTGCAGAAAGCCTTGGCGGTGTGGAATCGCTGATTACTTACCCGATTACTCAGACTCACGCGGATGTGCCCAAGGATATTTTGGAGAAGAATGGAATTACGCCTAGCGTTTTGCGCTTGTCTGTGGGCATTGAAAATGTGCAGGATTTGATTAAGGATTTTGAGAATGCCATTATAGAACTGCACTCGGGTAACGACGGAGCGTATGTTTAAGAGGTGTGAGGGCGGCCTGCGGCCTTTGAGGTATGAGGGCGCTTCGCTTTGAGTGACTTATATGTAATGAAGTGCTTGTCAGTGTCATTCTGAGCGAAGCGATATATGAAACTAGGAACTTTAGTTCCTTAGTTGAATTAGGTTCGAAGGAGCAGAATCTAGCTTAGATTGCCACGTCGCTAGCGCTCCTCGCAATGACAAATGTGTACGGAAAAAAAGAGGATTTCAAAAATGACGAAAGAGAGAAATTTAAATTTTGACGAGATTGTGGATCGTCGCGGTACCAACTGCCTGAAGTATGATTTTGCAGTGGAACGCGGCGCATTGAGACCGGGCGAAGATTCTAACGGTTTGTTGCCGCTGTGGATTGCGGATATGGATTTCAGAACGTCCTCCTTTGTTCAGGATGCTCTGATCCGCTCTGTGGAACATGGCATTTTTGGCTACACCGAACCCAAGGCCGAATACTTCAGGGCGCTTCAGAATTTTTACCGTCGTCGCCACAATTTTGAATTTGATCCCAGATGGGTAATCAAGACTCCAGGCGTCATGATTGTGCTGGCCTTGGCAATCAAGGCCTTTACGAAAGTGGGCGATGCCGTGCTGATTCAGCAGCCGGTCTATATGCATTTCCCGGATGTGATTCTGCAGAACGATCGCAAGCTTGTCAGCAACGATCTCGTTTACGGCGAAGATGGACGCTATCACATTGACTTCGAAGATTTTGAAAGAAAGATTGTGGAAAATAATGTGAAGTTGTTTTTGCTTTGCAGCCCCCACAATCCGGTTTGCCGCGTATGGACTCGTGAAGAACTTTTGCGCGTTGGTGAAATCTGCCTGAAGCATAATGTGTTCGTTGTCGCCGATGAAATCCATAACGATTTCGTTTTCGAAGGAACCCACACCGTGTTCGCTTCCCTGGGTGAAAAGTTCGCGGACAATTCCATTACGGTAACGTCTCCCACAAAGACATTCAATCTGGCTGGCCTCCAAATCGCCCACGCCTTTATCAAGAATCCCGAAGTCCGCAAGGCCATCCGCAAGGAAATCGATGGCATCGGTTACAGCCAAGTCACGATTCCTGGGCTGGTTGCCGCCCAGGCCGCATACGAACACGGCGAAGAATGGCTTGAAGCGTTGAAAAAATACCTGAAGGGAAACATTGATTTTGTGGACAAGTTTGTCAAGGAAAATCTGCCCGGCGTAAAGCTTGTTCCTATGGAAGCAACTTACTTGGCATGGCTGGATTTCAAGGGCACTGGGCTTTCCACCACGCAGGTAGATGATTTGATTCGCAATAAGGCACGCCTGTGGCTCAACAGCGGAACCCTCTTTGGCAAAACCGGAGAATGCTTCCAGCGTGTGAACCTGGCTTGCCCCCGCCGCATTTTAGAAGAAGCCTTGAACCGCATAAAAAAAGCTTTGGAGGCTCTTTAATGAAACTTAAAACCACAAGTCTGCTGAAGAAAAATACTCTTGATGATTATCTGAATGCGGCCATCGGTGCTGCCCGTTGGATTCAATCCTTGGAAGTGAAAGAAAAAGTGGGCAAGACCTGGAAAATTTTTCCAGATGGTCAGAATGGCTATAAGGACAACCCTTTCGTTGGCAAGACCAGTTTTTATGCGGGTTCCGCCGGCATCGGCTTTTTCTTTTTGCGCTTGTACCAGGTGACTAGCGATGAGCAATGGCTTGACGAAGCCAAGGCCGCAGCGGAATATATTCTTGCCAATCCCCGTGGACTTGAATTTTATCGTAAGGTTCAGAAGCGTATAGCCACAACAAAGAAAAATTCTGTTCCGGAATGCAATGCTGCTGGCCCTGTAAACGGTTGGTCTTTTAGTTACAAGGTTGGCCCCATTAGCGAAGGTCAGTTTGTTTACGCACTTTATCGCGAAACCAATGAAAATCGCTACTACGAATTTGCAATCCGCACCGCCAATACATTTGTAGAGGCTGCCATTGAAGACGAAAATGGATTGCACTGGAGCGACTTCCGCGACATCGTAGGTGACGCTGGCGGTATCGTCTATTTGCTGCAAGTCTACAAGGATACCCGCAAGAAAATTTATCTGGAAACCGCTAAGAAGGCTGGTGCCTACATTGAAAAGTTTGGTCGCCCTGCAAAAAACGGTGGAACCTATTACAACCTTTATGATCTTGAAAGTGTTGGAGAAGGCGAGAAGGGAGCCGTGCATGTAAACTTCTCTCATGGTTCGGCAGGTACGGCTTACTTGTGGGCAGCTCTTTACGAAGCTACCAAGGATAAGCGTTACTTGAAGCTAGCCGACGATGTGATTAAATATCTGGAAGGAATTGCCGTTGGCGATAAAACTTCTGTGCTGTTCCCGTACCAGGATCATCCAGAAAAGGGCCCGCTTGACAAATTCTATTTAGGTATGTGTGGCGGTCCTATCGGAGCGAGTTTGCCTTTCAAGAAATTGTATGAACTGACTCATGACGAAAAATATTTGCAGTGGGTGAAGCGCCTGTATGCAGGCCTTGTTAAGGCGGGTGTTCCAGAAATCAAGTCCTGGGGCTATTGGGGAAGCAAGTGCATTTGCTGCGGTGGCCCCGGCGCATTGGAATACTTTGCAACACTCTACAAAACCTATGGAGACGCTCAATACCTGAAGTTAGCGCATCGTTCTGCAGATGTTTTGCTAGGTGAATCTTTCGAAGAAAAAACGGGCCTGAGCTGGTACGGAGCCTGGGACCGCGTGAACCCCAGCCGTGTTGTAAGCTATACCGGTTTTTATATCGGTGCCGCGGGAGTAGCGGGTTCGTTGCTTAAACTCATTGCTGCAGAAAAGCATATACAAATCGCAGAATTTTTTGAATATTATCTGTAGAATTGTTGGCGGCTAATATCCAGAAGGAGAAAGTATGAATGAATTTTTGAACAAAACAGTTTTAATCACTGGCGCAGTCGGCGGAATTGGTAAGGAAACCGCCAAGGCTTTTGCCGAAGAAGGTGCGAACCTTGTTCTTGTGGATTTGAATAAGGATGCGCTCCAGAAAGCCGCTGACGAAATCAACATCGACAGCAAACGTATTCACTTGGTTGCCGCCGACGTAACTCAGGAAGATCAGGTGGCCAACTACGTTTCCGAAGCAGAAAAAGCCTTCGGAAAGATTGATGTGTTCTTCAACAACGCTGGTGTTCTCAAGACCGGCTATGTTAAGGATACGGAAATCGCCGACCTGAAAAAAATCTGGGATGTGAATGTCCTGGGAGTTTTCCTTGGATTAAAATATGTTATCCGCTCCATGGAAAAGACCGGTGGCGGTTCCATCATTGATACTGGCTCCATCGATAGTTTTGGTGCTGATGCCGGCAACTCGTTGTATGCTTCTTCCAAGTATGCTGTTCTTGCGATTTCCAAGTGCGCGGCCCTTGAAGAGGCGTCCAAGGGAATTCGCGTCAACACGATTTGCCCGGGGCCTGTAAATACAAGCATGATGACGACCTATGTAGAAGAGCGGTTCCCTGGAAAGAAGGTGGGGGACATTTACGATGCCCGCATTCCCATGGCCCGCGTAGCCCGCCCTCGTGACATCGCCAATGCGGTGCTATTCCTGGCATCGGATCGCAGCTCCTACATGACCGGCACCCGCATTGTAGTCGATGGCGGCTACAAGCACGAATAATTTCGTCAGAGTGAATTACTATAAAATAAATCTATAGCCACCCCTAGATAAATAGTATAAAAACTATCCCTTGCCAGTAGGTAGGGGTTTTCTATTTTTATCCCTACAAAAATGATAGGGAATTAAAACACGTTAACAAAAACGGTTTTTAAATTAAGAGTTTAACAATAAATCAAAAAGGAATTTTAAAAATGAGTACAAAGAAAGTTGTCATTATTACTGGTGCTGCACAGGGTATTGGTCTTGCAGGTGTCAAGAAGTTCTTGAAGGAAGGCTGGGCCGTTGCCGCCACCGATATCAAGAAGAAGGAACTTGACGAAGAAGTGGCAAAGCTTGTTGCCGAAGGTCACGACGTTACCGCCTACGAGCTTGACGTGACCAACTACAAGCAGGGTCAGGAAGTCATTGCCGAAGTGGTAAAGAAGTATGGCCGCATTAACGCCCTGTTCAATGACGCCGGCATCACGGGCCACCGCAAGAATATCCTGAACTTTGACCCGGAACTGATCAAGCAGGCCGAAGATGTGAACCTCTGGGGAAGCCTCTACTTGATTCAGCATGTTTCCCGCGTGTTTGTAGAAAAGAAGATTAAGGGTGCCATCGTAAACGTGTCCTCCTTTGTGGCATCCTTTGCAGAATGGTCTCCGTTCGGTTATGGAATTTCCAAGTCCTCTGTTGACGGGCTTACTCGTACCGCAGCCTTCCATTTGGGCAAGTACGGTATTCGCGTGAACTCGGTGGCACCTGGCTATACCAAGACAGAAATGGCCATCAAGTACGACTACTCCGATCCTAAGCTTCGCAAGGCTGCCGAAGACAAGAGCCTTTTGAATCGCTGGATCGAACCTTCCGAAATCGCTGCTGCCGCTTATTTCCTTGCAAGCGACGAAGCCAGCGCCATCACCGGCGTAAAGCTCCCTGTGGATGCGGGTTACACCACCACCAAGGAAGATAACAAGGTAAGCCTTTACGGTGAAACTGAGTAGTAATTAGCTGAAAAAATGTGTCTTCCGTTAGTGTGAAAGCGATCCTGAAAAGGGTCGCTTTTTTTTATGTGAATTTCTGAACACTTGTACACTTTTCTTAAAATACATTTTTATGTATTTTTGTATTTACTATGAAAGAACCTTTTAAAGCTGAGTTTATTGAATCTGCACTACAAAAGCTAGATAAGCGTGAATATTTTGACGAACTTATTGACGCCACGTCCCATATGGGCATTTACCTAACTGCTTTGAAAAGGTCTATCGCCGAAGAATCTTGTACTCGATCCATGCTCTGGAAGGAAAATTTTCATTCAACTAGCATGGAAGGAACTTGCACGAGTCTTGAAGAATCCCTAGAAAACAAGGCGACAAATGAAACGAGCACAAGTAACAAGGATTTAGACAATTACACTAATGCCTTGAATAGCGGCCTCTCTTATTTGATTCGTGATGGACGATTCAGTGAAGAAATGCTTTTGGAAATGCACCGGATTTTACTTAGTGGCAACGTGCACAAAACCTCGGAAAACACTGGTAGGTATCGAGTAAAGCAAAATTATATCAAGGACGAAGCTACAAAGGATGTTTCGTTCACGCCACCAGCACCGTCAAATGTCAAGAAACTGATGGACAATCTCATCAGTTACATGAACAATTCTTCTCCAACGCAGCGGAATCTCGTAAATGCTGCGCTAATCCACGCTCAATTCGAGACGATTCATCCTTTTGAAGATGGCAACGGACGTATTGGCAGAATGATTATAGTCTTGTATCTGTTTTTCACCCACGAAATTGATAGACTGTACCTGTTCTTGAGCGAAGCTATTGAAAAAGAAAAGTATAGATACTACAAGTTGCTAAACGATATTCGTAGCAATGGCGCCTGGAACGAATGGGTGAAGTTCTTTCTGGACATTGTCAATAAGCAAAGTATCAAGTATAGCGAGAACATAGTCAAGATTGAAAAGTTGTACACACGCAGTATTCAAGTGATAGACGAAAAGTGCTCCTCGAAAATTGCAAAGCAGGTTTTTGAGTGCTTTTTCAAGATGCCTATACATACTAGTAAGTCGATTGCAAAAGAAACTGGGCTTTCCAACACAGCCATCAATCGAGCGTTAGATAAACTCGTTGAATTCAACCTTGTGTTCAGCAATCATCAGAAACGTAATACTTTATATGTTTTTTACGAGTTGATAGACTTGATATAGCGAATTTATCAGTTAGCATATTTTTTTCAGTCGCGGATTCTCATCGTCAAGTAAATCCGATCTAGGCTGAAAACAAAAAAATCCCTAGAAAGAGAATTCTAGGGATGGTTAGGTTTCTAACTTGCGTTTTCGACCAAGAAAAGGACAAGCGATGAGACTTAACCGAGACATAAGATACCAAATTAGCGCACTGTTGGCTGCCGGACATCAACAAAAAGTCATAGCAAAACTAATCGGAATTTCCGAAGGTGGACTCAGCAAGGAGATTTCCAGAAACGGAGGTCGTAAAAAGTACGATCCGGACAAGGCTGACAAGAGGGCCGTAAAGCTCCAGCACAAAGCGCACATTCACTATGAGTATAGCGATGAAGTTTGGGCGGAAACTGAAGCCCTGATAAAGGAGGACTTGTCACCGGAGCAAGTTGTTGGACGCAGGGGGTTGGAGGGTAAGAAAACTCCAAGCGTTCCAACGATATACCGCCATATCAAAGGCAGAGACGAATTCAAGCCACACCTTAGGCATGGGGACAAGAAATATCGAGAGCGGGGTCCTGCAAAGGATGGAAGAGGCTCCATTACGGGACAGGTGCCCATAGACCTGCGTCCGGCGATAGTCGACGAGAAAAGTCGCTTCGGCGATTTTGAAATAGACTTGATCAACGGAGCTCTTCATAAGGGGAACCTGCTCACCGCCAACGACAGAATGTCCATGCTTTGCATCCTGGAGCCTCTACCGACAAAGGATGCAACCGCCCTGGCAGATACTCTGATAGCGGCCTTTTCGCCCTACAAGAGGCTGCTACACACGGTCACTTCCGACAACGGAAAGGAGTTCGCCGATCATGTTCGGATAGCCCAAAAGTTGGATGTCGGTTATTACTTTGCCCACCCTTACCACTCGTGGGAACGAGGTGCAAACGAAAATATGAACGGTCTGATTCGCCAGTACCTGCCAAAGGGAACCTCGTTTGAGGACCTGACGAGAGATGAGGTCAAGTGGATTGAGTGGAAATTGAACAATCGGCCGAGAACCTAGCCTAGAATCTGATGTTGGAACAAACTATTTTTGCGAAAAACCCTTGACACTACCACCCCATTAGAGTATATTTCTAGGCAAGTTAAACAAATTTACTTGGCGACTTAAATTCGCCTTAAAACCATCAAGCTTTTCACCAATGCTAAGGTCCGCCAGTTTGTATAAACTGTCATTGCTAAACCACCCCTTACTACGCAAGTCCTTCAAATCTCGCGCAAAAGTAAACATGTCACCAGCCCAGCCAGCTAGATCAGGACGTATATATTGGTGATTTTGAGGCCAGTCAAGATACTTGCTCAATGTCGCATGAAAATGGGAGACGTCAAAGGGCGCATTGACTTTTGGAAGTTCAAGTTTGCTAAACAAACCATCTTTAGAAAAATACCTAGGATAGCGCGGGTATTTCGTTCGTATTAAAGAATCCAAATGGTTGTTGGGAGAACCGGTGGTCAGGTCCCACTTCATCCCTTGATACCCGCCGTAATACCTCAACAAACGCATTTGTTCCAAAGCTCTGTCTCGCGCCATGTAGTTCTTCCAACCAGGTAGCACGATCTCGGCGTCGATATCCTTGATTGCGCGAAGGTATTGTTGAAAAGACGGCTTTTCCTGTTCCATCAAATTACGAGTCCACGAAATGGACGGAACCAACCCACCAACTCCAGGGGAAGGCCGGAAATCATGGGTGTAAATGGTGTCTCTCGGTGCACCAGAACCGATTACAGGTAATAGAGGTCCATAATCTGCCATTGCAGACTCCTTTGCCCTTGCGGGCGGTTAAATGAAATTGCCAAGAGCAAAGGATTTATGTAGCTTTACAAAACTCAAAGGGGCTACAAAGTCCTTTACGGGGCCGACCTGCAATTCCAGTTGCAGGCCGGTCCTTTTTTCTTGGAGAGAAGAACACCTTCTCCAACCTAAATATACGTCAAAAAGTTTATTCCGTCAATAAGTTAAATACATTTTATTAAAATTTTGTATTTAATACAGTAAAATAACGATGTTTAGAGTCTTTTTTTTAGCGCATTAGTTAAATTCAGCGGAAAACCCCGCAAAAAACGCAAAGTATTCTATTCCGAAATCACACTAAAAACGCAGAGTATTTTTCATTCACTATCGCGGCGAGCCTTTCCATCATGCGTTAATTTCGTTTGTTGCGTATTCCAAGGTGCCTTCTGCCCCGGATCTCACAACTTCCGCCAACTTGAATTGAGCCATTTCGCTGCGATGGTAGTTTCGCATTACGGACTTCATGTCAAGGCAAACGCAAGCGATATAGAGGTAAGGGCGTTTCTCGCGAACATCCTTCTTTTCGGCATCGCCTTTTTTGGAGACCACTTTCCAGTCACCATAGATAAAACCTTTATTTTCTATGCCATATGGCAACTCATCTGATTTTGCATGATACGGAATGATAAATGCATTGAAGATTTTGTCTGCCTTCTCGTTCATGTGGTTTTCAACATATTCTGCGTATGCCATCTGCTTGCAGACAGATTCTGCACCAGGCAAGTAACGGGTTTCATTCTTTACTCCAAACTTATAATACTTGGAATCAAGAATGAAGACGGAATCGCCAAGTTTCATGATTGTATCGGGACGCAAAGTGGAGCGTAGACTATCTTTTACATCGTCATCACTGTTAACGGTTTGCTCTTCCGCATCCTTGGAATTCACCGCGATGAATTTTAGATGTGGATTATACTCCGTCTTGTCAACAACGTTTCCGAAAATGCAATCAATCATCCCCTCCCAAGCATGGTCAAATTTTTTGAAACCAAAGCAGATATCAGAATCATCATTGACGGAAGTTTCCCTGTTACCCAAGAAATCTACAACTGACAATAACGAATGGAACAGTTCCAGGAACTTGTCGTTGAATGTTGAGGCAACTTTATCTTTTAGAACTTCGACAAAAAGTTCATAATCAAAATCCAGTTCCGGTAAATCAAACTCATCTTCGGTAACGCCCAGAAGAGGACCAAGCATTCTTGCAGCCTCATAAACGCAGAATTTATGAATGAGCGTAATCAGGTTGTCTTGCCTGTAATTGGTTCTACGGGTGACCAACTTGAGATAAACGACGCTGTGGTTGTCATCTTTGTCTTTTACCACCTGGGGTTTGATTCGCTTTATCGTTCGCGACCAGCTTATTTTTCCAGACCAGCCTTTTTTATAAATTGTTTCTGACTCTACGAAATAACCATAGTCCAAATAATATTGTACAACGGAAAAGAATGCGTTAATCGGAAAACCAGTTTTCAAATCGCTTTTTTCGTTATCGGGGAAACGATTCTGCAACGAAACATCATTGATAATAGAGATTAATCGCAGAAAATCCGATTTGAGTTCTGCATCCAGTTTTACGCCATCGGAATCATTATGATCGGGATGATATCCACGAGGAAAATAAATTCTAGGTTCAAAAGAATTCAGTTCGTTCGCTTTTTTTATCTTCACGCCGACAAATGTTTCGTCTTCGTCAGAAGAAGAAACCGTCGAATCAAGATAAACGCAAAAATCCTTGAAGGATTTCTGGCGTTTAACAGATTTGTGAAGAATGAAATCATCCATTTGTTAATGCTTTTTTATCGCTGTCATTCAATCGGAAAATTTCATCAAACGCTTTGAAACCTTCAAGATTATATGACTCTCCATCTTTTTCTTCAAAAGCGTCAATCAAGTCAGAGAGAGACTTAAACTCGTCCTTGTTGAAAATATTGTTTGCAGCATTGCGCTTAAAAACATCGTCCCATAAATACTTGAGAACTTTTTCGGCGAAATCTTCCCTTGATATGTCTTCAAATTTAGTAGCAACGCCTTCTGCATTTTTCTCTTTGACGGAAGTACTTATAAACCATCCGCCAAGGCACTTGTCGTCGGCTTTTGAAATTCCATTTTCTGGTGATAGAATCTTTCCATTAATCCAGTCTCGGAATTTTCCCCAACAAACTCCAGTGCCATCAATTTGAATATCGTATTGAGCCCTACCCGGAAATACTTCGTTGGAAAGTTTATTACGAATCATTCTGGACTTGAATCTACGCTGGAAAGCATTATCCGTTGCAATCACATTTTGGTCGCTTGTATTCATTGTCGCAAAGATGGACAAATTTGGCGGAAGACGGATTGAAGTATAATTTTCAAGTTTGATTTTTTCGCCGTAAGGAACATTCTCATCATATTCCACAATTTCAGGATTATTCGTACTTTTTTGACGGATGTAGCCATTGACATCGATATTGTCGATTCCGTATGAGCTCCAACCTTCAGCATACTCGTTTCCGGTTGAATTATCAACGGCGTCGCCAGGCTTGATGCGGTCCAGCAGTTGGAAAGCCTCTCCAAATATTGCCGCTGCGTTTCCGCG
>NZ_FRAX01000008.1 GCF_900142465.1 Fibrobacter sp. UWH6 | reverse complement strand
CTCAACACAATCAGGCTAGGCGTGTCAAACGCAAGGATCGAGGCGACGAACAACAAGATAAAGCTACTGATACGGGCTGCCTATGGCTTCAGGAATATGAACAACATGCTGTCGCTGATAATGTTGAGCTGTTCCTATGTAGATGTAAAGATTGCCTACGAATGGGAATCGGAATCGAGAGAATCATCTAGCAAGGCTGCCTAAATGCTTCCACACATGTTGATGATGCCTCAGAAAAAATTGTAATTGCATATGAGATTTTTTTTGAAGGTCTGACTAATAGTGAAGCTTCTGATGAATTGAAGGTGAAACTTCAAAAAATTAGGGGAATTGTACAACGAAATTCTGAAGGGTTGGATATCGATGAACATGAGAGAAGTGCGATTGAAAATGATATAAATCTATTCGGAATCCCCTATTGCATCGTATTCAATGGACATAGAGATGTTTTGAACTCGTATTATCGCCATTTGTATTATACGGTAAAATATGTGGCAAATTCAAAAAGAATTGAAAACTGTGATGATAAGATGAATTATTTGAAAATTTTAAGAGCTCAATTAACTAGTGAAGAACAGGTTATGTTGTATTTAAATTGGTTGTCAGGCTATGGCAAGGAATGGGAAACTGACAATGAACATCATTTCTTTACTGAATATATGATGATTCATAACGTAACACGTGGTGATTTGGACAAAATATACGGCAAAGGTAAAGGGGAAAATAAGTTTTTTGAATCTTTGAAAGTAACTGATGAACAAAAAAAATGTAAAATATTAGAATTTGTTGGCCGTCCAAATAAGCTAAGGAATATGTAATTGCAAGAATTTCTTACTTGATAAAGAACATTTTATAAGGGTAATACTTATGCATCTGCTTCCTCTTATAATTTTAAAACACGAAAACCCAGTTGATAATAATGTTAAACCCGCGTTGATTTTGACTGCGGGTAGTTGGGATGATTATGGTTATAAAACATCTTTTTCTTTAAAATATCGTAAAGAAAATGGCGATAACATAAGTATAGGCGATGTAAAAATAGGATCTGTTGATTATAAACCGAATGGAGATAATTATATAGATGAGATTATGGATCCATTTTATCCAGATGGAAAATTGTCGGCAAAATTCTTTTCATTAGGACAGGATCTTGTTTATTATCAACAAATGAAGGCTTGTTTTCCTGAATGTTATCTGCAAATATTAGAAAATTTAAGAGACTGTGTTGTTTTGCCTACTTTAGTAGAAAAAATTGAACAAGAGGGTGTTTTTAAAACCTCGCTTCTCCGTAGTGAATATCAAAAAACGAACCCGCAATCAGCTCAGGAAGCTTTAGATTATGGTATGGATATTTTGAATTATGGGAAAAAACAGCTTGATCAAACATTCGAATATGTTTTTCATCCGTATGAAAAGGTTACGTCGTTAAGAATACATTTTGATTTTAATGGATCGGATTTGTTTCCTAGAAGACTATATGCATTAATAGGGGATAATGGTGTTGGAAAAACAACATTGTTAAATGACATTCCAGTGAAATTATGTGAACAAAAAAGGTCTGCTACGAAACAATTTTTTGAGCCATATCCGTTGTTTAAAAAGATAATAACGATTTCACTTAATCAATACGATGGTTTTGATCCTCCAGAACGAAGTGATTCTTTTAATTATGTCTATTGTGGATTAGTTGATAAGAAAACAAGAAGTTATAACAGAGAAAATATAGCAAATCGAACGATAGATTCTTTGTTTTTTATTTATAGGCAAGGTCGTGAATATGTTTTCTGGAATGTGTTAAAAGAATTAGTGAATGGAGATTTGATAGAAAATTTAAAAAGCTTATTGTTTGATTATAAATTTAAACAAGAGATTGATGAGGATAAAACAAGAAATGATATTCGCTCAATATTGAAAGAGCTAAGTTCTGGTCAGAATTCTATGTTAAGCGTTTTTGCAAATGTTTTTGCAGAAATCAGATTTAACTCTCTTTTGTTAATGGATGAACCTGAAACACATCTACATCCTCAAGCTATCTCAAAATTGATGAAAATGCTATTGGAAATATTGGAATATTACAAGTCTTTTTGTATTCTTGCGACGCATTCTCCTTTAATTATTCGAGAACTCACTTCTGATTGTGTGTATGTTATGGATGCTATAGGGACGAATCGAAGTGTTCGATTTATTGGGACAGAATCTCTTGGGGCAAATTTGACGACATTAACAAATGAAATTTTTGGTATAAATGATGAAAATTCTTATTATGTTGAAAAAATAAAAGCATTAAAAGAAGATGGTAAAAGCGAGGAAGATATTATTTCATTAATTACATCAAAAACGGGACATTCTGTTAGTTTGAATTTGCGTCTGTTTATTGCGAGCATTTTCTTTGAAAGTGGAGCGCAAAAATGAAAAAATTGCAAATATATAATTTAGAAACAGCAATTGATTTTTTTGATGATGCCGTTCAAAGAAAGAATAGTGGGCAATATAATCGATGGCCTTCTACTGCACTAAATAATCAAATTAGAATGCTATTTGACGATTATGATGCAAAATTGAAGTCAAATACCTTGGAACAATTGCCAACAGTAATGTGGCAAGGCGTTGACACAAAAAATTTTGAGGATTTGTATTCTTTTAGAGCTGCAAAATTTAAAAAATTGTATCAATTTTTAACAACAACGCCCCAAAATGTTGCCGATAAAGTTTGTCCGTATTGTTTTTTGGATTCTAGTGGAACTTTGGATCATTTTGTTCCCAAAACACCATTCCCACATTTCTCCGCAAATCCTCAAAATTTAATTCCTTGTTGTCCTAAATGCAATTCGAATAAAAATGATGATTGGCGAGAAAATCAAGGCGGCAAAATTGTTCGGTTGTTTCTTAATGCATATATTGATGATGTTATGAATCAAAATTTTTTAGAGGTAAAATTTTCATATCCAGGTAATAATATTGTGCCTTCCTTTCTTATATCACAAAATGGAATGCTGCAAGATCTTTTTGATATTGTAAAATCACATTTTGACAAACTGGATTTGGCTACACGATATAGAGAAAGCTCTAATAAAGTGATTGTTGAGTTGGGAAATTCAATAAAAGCATCCAGAAGAAAAGGGCTGGGGGATCAAATGATTAAAGAAATAAATCTTGATGCCATAGCGGAAAATGAAAAAACTTTTGGCTTAAATCATTGGGAAACAGTACTGAAAAAAGCGTGTATAACAGACCCTGTTGCATACAATTATTTGATTACGCATTGAGATGAATAAATGTTAATATAAAAAAAGGATTTTATATGATTGTCAAGAGTCTTGAAAAATATTTTTACAATGAAATTGAAGATGCTGATGAAGTTCTTATCGCTGTTGGACTAATTAGCGAAAATAAAGCAAAAGAAATTATAAAATTTGTTGAAGATAATGACATCCTTGTTAAGCTAATTGTTGGCATTGATATGCCGACGCCAAATAGTGCGCTGAGGTTATTGAAAAATGCTAACGAATTTTCAGATTATATTAGTGTTAAATACTATAAAGAGAAAAGTACCTTTTTTTCATCCGAAAGTTTATCTGTTTACGTCAAATGGCTCATATACAGCCTTTGTGGGATCGGCTAATTATACTGAATCGGGATTTTCTAAAAATTGTGAATTGGCTATTCGAACGGAAAATCCAATAGATTGCAAGTCGATAAAAAAATGGTTCGACAGTCTTTGGAATAAAGAGTGTGATGTTATCACCGAAGAACTAATTGTTTCACGAGAATATGAATTGATAAACAATCCATATAGACCTTTGCCGAAAATGAATAAGGTAAAAAGAAATACAGAGCATATTGAAAAGTTTAATGCAGAGAATATCATTGCCGATTTGAAAGAATTAAGAAACAATAATGAATTGTATTCTAGTATTTGCACGCAGCGTAAAAATGCCATAAAAGACTTAAGAAGATGCTTGGATGTGAATAACGGATTTGCCGGCTTTAGGGGTCAAGCCGTTGATGATTTTTGTTCAGAAGGTTCCCTTGGAGATTTGAATCAGCATGGGGTTCCAAATGCGATGCATAGTGCCGAAAGAAACGGAACTTTAAAAAATCTTTGTAAACTTTTGAGTGATGAAACTATTCCTATAAAAAATCGAGTATCAAGGGCTTTGAAAATGGTTCCTGGCGTGGGAAAAGGCTCCATAACAAAAATATTGACAACCTTATATCCGAAAAAATATATTTTGATAAACGGATGCTCTTTAAAGTATCTAAAACTTCCTCCTCAATTGTCTAGTGGAAAATGTTATGAAGAATATTGTGAATTTGGACAAGATTTGCTAAAAATCCTAGATATAGATAATTTTGCTGTTTTGGATGGAATGATTCGCTATTTAACTGATGGTGATACGGTATAAAAAGGACCTTCCCATGAAATCTGTTTATCCTATCGCAGTATATTTTGATCTCGAGAATATTGATTCCAAGCTCAATCTGAGCAAGCTGATGGAATCCATCATGCTGGAGGCAAATTCGGCAGACGACTTTGAGCAGGATGGTGTTTCGCCGATCTTTGCCATAAAAATGGCTTGTGGAAATACAAATGCTATTGCAAAATTCCGTAATCAACTCGGTGATTTGAATTTTGAAATTCGAGAGGCTGTTCATGTTGCCAACAAGAAGAATCGCGCCGACTTGATTCTTTCGCTGGAGGCTTTTGAAAGCCTATATCAAAAATCTCCAGATGTGAGTCATTATGTGTTCATAACATCAGACACCGACTTTACCGTTGTCATGGACAAATTGCACAAGTACGGTAAAAAGGTTTGGCTCGTGACCCGTAAGGAAGATGCCGAAAAGTCCGTGTTTACAAGTTGTTCGGACAAGATTCTTTCCATAGAAGATTATTTTGGCGAAAAACAGCCCAAGAACGAAGACAAGCTTCTTCAATTCATTTGCAGCCAGGGCTTCTCAAAAACGGACGGACAGAAGATGGTCAATGTCCTGGAATCATTTGAAAAAGACCAATGGATTTTCTCGAGCCTCTTTGGAACCAAACTCCATAGCATTGCCAAAGACTTCTCGTACAAGGGCAAGACTCTAAACAGTCAGGGCAAGTTCCTTGCAAAACTTAAAGAAAAGAAGATTATCGATATCAAGAAAGAAGATAAGCAGGAATGGTTTAAGATCGTTTAGGGCAACTATTTATTTCCACACGATATCTTCTTCAGCCTTGCGGTACACTTCTGCAAGGTTGATTTTCTTTTTAGGTTTATGAAATAGCAAATTGGTTGCACCCAAAGAACGGCATTTCTGATGTTCCTTAGGTGCGGTTTTTATTTGCCCCTCGCCATTCAGGATTCGCGATACATGGCTTTTAGATATGCCGGAGAGTATTTCTATTTCGCGAACGGTAAAACCCTGCGTTTGCAATAGTTGCAAGTTGTCTGGAACTTTGCCGACGAATGATTTGTAAATGTTTTTGAGATAGTCACATTCGATGTTTGTGTCGCTGAATGTTATGTCGGCTTTGATGATTTTTCTTAAATCAGCGGGGCAGGGCAGTTTTTTGTTCAGGTTAATGATTTTTTGGAAGAGACGAGGGTTCCGTCTAACAATTTTGAAATCATCGAGGAAATTGTTCAGAATAGATTCTGCAATTTCTTGCAAATCATCCTGAGTGTATCTATTGAAATCAACAATGGAATCGAAACGGCGGGAAAGCGCCTTGTCAAAATGCTTAAAAAGGTTCGTCGTGGCGATAATGGTAATCTTTTCGTTGAGGTTGTCAAAACCCTTGAGGATTGCCGACGTGGCGCGACCCATTTCGCGGAGGTCATGGGAACTGGTTCTGTCAAGGGCAATGGCGTCAATTTCGTCGAACAAAACAAGGATTTTTTCGGGGTGCGCAAAGCGATTCAGTTCATCAAATAATGCTGCGATGTTTTTTTGCGTTTGCCCGAGTTTGCTGTCGATGATGGTGTCGAAATCTACGCAGAACAGGTCGCGTTCCAAAATACGGGCAATTTGCCGTACGGATTCGGTCTTGCCTGTTCCAGGTGCGCCTTGGAATAGGAACTTGTTGATTCCCATGTTTCGCTGGATAGCGTTGATGATTCCAAGGATGTCTTTTTCTATTGGCGTGGGGAGCGGCAGCGAATCGCGCGAGGATGTCATTTTGCGGAAAAATGTCATCTGATTTTCGTGCATTTGCGGCACAAAGGCGTTTGCGCTGGACATGAGAGCCATGATGTATTCCGAAAGCTGGAAATCGCCGTTTGCGTCAAAATCCCGGGCAATTTCGTATGCCTCCTCGCGGAATGCGGGGTCGTTTTTTTCGGCATAATATCGAATCAGATTGATGACATTCTTCTTTTTCATGGACTTGACCTACCTTGTTGACCAATATAAATAATCATGGGACAAAAGTCAAGTATTTTGGGACAGGATGTTTGCTGTTATTGCGTCTCGGGTTTTACAATGTACATCGCTACACTTGTCTATCTCACCTGCACTTGCATGCTTCTATTGACCCGAGAACCATTATTGGAAAGGCCGCGGATATTCACTAGGTAGGAGCCTCTGCTATAGTCATTCAGGTTTACAATGGCGGAGCCGTTTACAGAAACGATGGACTTGGAAGTCATTAGGTGCTTTCCGCTCAAATCCGTCACACTGATAGAAACATTGCGGGGCAATCCGTAAAGATGGATAATGTTGTTCTGGACGGCGACATTGAATGCTTTTTGTTTCAATGCGGCAACGGATGTGATATCGTCATCGTCATCGGGTTCTTCTGTTTCGGTAATTACACCGGGTTCCGGATCCTGTGCGGATACTGCAGCCAATTTCTGGGTAACGCCGATCTTGCGGGAATAGGTGTCGCCGGCATTGTCCTTCAGGGTAAAGGTAATGTAGCCAACGCCTGCAAAAGTGTCGGACAGTTTCACGGTCATCTTGGATCCGCTTACAGTTGCTGTGACACCGCTTGGAATATTGCTCAAGGTATAAGTGCCGCTGTCATAGCCCTTGGTGTACTGCGAAAGATCGATGGTCTGGGTTTCGCCTTTTTCGAAGGTGAAGTTTGCGCGGGCAAGCCATTCCAGGTAGCGTTCCAGTTCCGTCCAGCCATCACCGAGACGATCCTTGTTGGCGTCACTGAAGTCTCCCTTTGCCGAAGTTGCATTCAGACCGTACATATTTTCCCACCAGTCCGGAAGGCCGTCTGCATCGGAGTCAAAATCATCGGCCATGCTTACGCTAGGATAATTTTCCAATCCACCAACATCGCTTTCGCGATCAGGGATACCGGGCTTCTTTCCTATGGAACCGGTGTACTTGTAGGTGCCGGTCTTGACTTCATTAATGATGCGAGAGTCGTGATCGTCGATGACGGTGCGGTTTAAGCCTACGTCGCTAAGCACGTCCTTGTAGGCTGCTTTTGCGCTATGGATGGTGGCGTAAGATTCAAAGTAGGGCTTATTTACGAATACAGTCCAGTTCAGTACCTGCTTATCGTACTTCTGATATTCGCGTCCGCAGTTATCATTGGAACCGTCGCAGGTAAAGGAACCGTTAGCCGCCTGCAGCACATTGTTATGGTAGTAGTATTCCTGGGTTCCGCCGCCGGTACCTTCCAGCTGGGCACGCAATGTGTAGCCGTGCAATGTGGTGGCCGCCCCTTCCTTATAGTAATTGCCTACGAAGTTCACGTTATGTGCGCCGCCATCGGTAACGCGGTCAATCCAGTTGTAAACCACATTGTTGAAAATGTCCAGCTTGCCTGCGTAATTGCCGTTGGCGTCCAGCCCGCCGCCCATACTCCAGTTGCGTCCATCATTATGAGCCAACAGGTTGTGGTGGAAACTGCCGACGTCGCCCCCGATGGTTGCGGCATACCCGTGGGCCGTTCCTGCAGGATAATTGGGGTGGCCTGCAATATTCAGCGCTTCTGAAATGAGGGTGCGCTGCAGTGTGATGTTCTTTGCCCCACGGCTGCTGAACGCTTCGTCGGTAGTCCAGCTGATAGAAGAATGGTCAATAATGCTATGGTTTGCGCCAGTGATTCCCATGCCGTCAAGACCGCGGTTCTGTTCTTCGGCGGTAGCGGCATATCCGCGACGCACTCGCATAAAGCGGACAACGCAATCGTTACCGGTAATACCGAAGGGAGCGCCTGTAATAGTAATGCCCTTGCCGGGTGCCGTCTGGCCTGCTACAGTCACATAGTTACTGCTTAGTACCAAACGGGATTTCAAATTGATAACGCCTGCCACCTTGAACACGATGGTGCGGGGGCCGATGTCATTGGTAACAGCTTCGCGAAAGGAGCCTACGCCGGAATCATTCAGGTTGGTAACATAGACGATTTTTCCGCCGCGGCCGCCCACTGCATTGCGCCCATAACCTTCAGCACCTTCAAAAGCCAAACGCCCGATGCGGAATTTCCAGACATCGCCCTTGGTGATGGTGCCGTTGGCATCCACTTCGTCAACGCGCCAGAAATAGGAGTTTAGAGGATTCGTTCCAGTGACCTTGAATGTTGTTTCGGTTTGTTCGCCTTTGTATTCTGCGCTCTTTGAAGTTGCAGCAAGTACTGCGGCAGAATCGGTACCGAAATAAACCTGATGTTTCTTTGCGGAAACTGCTGCCGTCCAGGACAAGGTCAAGTCCCCATTATTGTGGGCGGCATGATCGTTTAAATCAGCAGGAATCGGGCCGGAAGATTGTGCTGCGGAATTGGGAACATTCAAGGCGAATCCGTTAAGAGTCACGTTGCGAAATGTTGCGCTGGATGTGCTGGGAACGAACTTGATGGTGGCGCTGCCTGCAAAAGTTACCTCAAAGGAAACGTAGGCTGTTGCAGCGTTCTCTGTGGTGAGGGCTCGATTGGATGGCTTGACGGTTATCTTTTTTGTCCCGTTGACGTAGACATCAATATTGCTGTAGTTAAAGGCTTCGGGCGCGTCCACATTGTTCAAGTAGGCGAGAAGGCTGTGAGTTCCTGCAGAAAGTCCAGAGAAAGTAAGGCTGATTTCTCCACCGGAATTTCCGCCATCTACGGTGACGCCATCTCCAACCAACTTTGCGTAATAGGGCGATTGGATAGAAGCCTTGTACCAGTTTGTTTTTAGAGCAGTTCCCGCACTGCCCTTGTTTATGGTAATCTTGACTCCACTTAAAGTCGTGTCTTTGGAGATCGCCCCGGTAACTACCCAGGGGATGTAATTGCCCTCAGTGACTTCGGAACTATTTCGACCACTCTGGTCAAAATCTACCTTGATAGTAGGTGTTGCTGCAATGGCGGAAGCGGTTCCTGCCACAATCACGAATTTACCCAATCCAAACATTTTGCACTCCCAAAAATCCATTTCATTTGGAATTTTCTTCAAAAATATTTTCGGTCACTGCAAAATCGTATCCCTAATAAAATCAAAGAGTTGTCTATAGACTACGCGTTGTCGCTGGACAACAGAAAAATTTTGTTGAGGTGTACATGTGCGGTAATACCGAGTATCTTTAGGTTTGGGAAATCCCGGAAAATGGTGTTTGGGTTCCCAAGGGATGTTTATGAAAAGGTTTATGGTGTGTGCAGGCCTTACGCTTGTAATGGGTTTTGGTGTTGCAAACGCAACTCGTCAAATGGAAAATCTGGATCGCGGCCTGGTGGCTGTGAAGACTAGCGGGGGAGTTTACCTCAGTTGGCGCGTTTTGGGTACCGACGGCAATACCACTGGTTTTAACCTCTATCGTGATGGCGCAAAAATCGCAAGCTTCGATGGAAAAGCCGCCAGCAATTATACGGATGCTCAAGGTACAAGCGCTAGTAAGTATTATGTACGCCCGGTTGTGAACGGCGTTGAAAAATCTGCAGACAAGACTGTCTCTGTGTGGGGTTCCCAGCAGCTGGTTGTTAATCTGGATCGCCCCGCGGGTGGTTCCGATTATACTTACAGCCCTAACGATATCGCCGTAGGTGATGTAGATGGCGATGGCGAATATGAACTGATTTTGAAGTGGGATCCTAGCAATTCCAAGGACAATTCCCAGAAGGGAAAGACCGGCAACGTGTTTGTGGATTGCTATAAGTTCAATGGCAAAAAACTTTGGCGCATTGACCTAGGCGTAAATATTCGCGCAGGTGCTCACTATACCCAGATTCTGGTGGGCGACTACGATAGCGATGGCAAGGCTGAAGTGGCCATGAAAACAGCCCCTGGCACAAAGGATGGTTCCGGCAAGTACATTAGCAAGGGCGCTGCCGCCAGCGAAACAAACCACACCAAGGATTACCGCAATTCCAACGGCTACATTCTGGGCGGTAATGAATATTTGACTTTGTTCAATGGCGAGACCGGTGTGGAATTGGCTACGGTCAATTACAATCCCGCTCGCGGAACAGTTTCCAGCTGGGGCGATTCCTACGGCAACCGCGTAGACCGTTTCCTGGCAACTAACGCCTATTTGGATGGACAGAAACCCAGCATGGTTTTCCAGCGTGGTTACTACACCCGTATGGCAATTGCCGCTTACGACTGGGACGGAAAAACTTTGAGCCAGCGTTGGTATTACAATGCCGCTACCAAGGGCGGCGAATGTTACGGCATGGGCAATCACAATCTTTCTGCAGGTGATGTGGATGGTGATGGCTTTGATGAAATCATCGAAGGTGCTTGCGCCATCGATCATAACGGAAAGTTCATGTACCGTACCGGCAAGGGTCATGGCGACGCCATGCACTTGGGCGACTTGGATCCGGATCACGAAGGCCTTGAAGTATGGGAAGTTCACGAAGAAAAGCCCTACGGATACGACCTGCACGATGCCCGCACCGGAGCAATCCTGTGGAGTTCCAACAGCGATGCTGATAATGGCCGTGGCCTCGCCGCCGACGTAGACAGCACTAGCCGCGGTTATGAAATGTGGAGTACTGCCGATGGCAACGTATATTCCGCAAAAGGTAAAGTTCTGGGAAGTCGCTACTCCGTCAATTTCCGCATCTATTGGGATGGCGACCTTCAGGATGAACTTTTGGATGGAAACAAGATTAGTAAGTGGAATTATTCCAGCAAGAAGTTTGGTGACTTGATGACTTTGGAAGGCAATAGCTGCAATTCCACTAAGGCAACTCCCAACTTCAGCGGAGACCTTTTCGGTGACTGGCGTGAAGAAGTCATCCTTCACGATGGCGCTTCCAAGCTCTACGTTTATACCACGACAATTCCTACCACACATCGCCTTTATACTCTTGCCCATGACCCGATCTATCGCTTGGGAATGAGCTGGCAGAATACCGCCTACAACCAGCCGCCTCATCTCGGTTTCTGGCTGGGTGCTGGTGCCGACAAGGCTCCTACTCCGGACATTATGCTGGTGGGTGGCGAAGCTGGTCCTAGAATTCCTGCCATCCAGAAACAGGGTGCAGGCTCTAGTTTCCAGACCATTATGCTGGGCGACGCCATTACGGAATACGCCTTCGGTTACAGCAACTGCGATGGTCTTACCATCACGGGGTTGCCTGATGGTGTGACTGCAAAGCTGGATGCCACAAACTCCCGTTATGTCATTGGCGGTACTCCTACAAAAGCAGGTGTTTACGAAATCAACATTGTTACCAAGGGTGGTTCCGATGAAGTGGAACCCGCCACACGCACAGCAAGCATTACGGTTCTTGCAGAAGCAAAGATTGAAAATTCCGCAGTGAGCGTTTTGTCCAGCATAGAGGCAGGTGTCCCCACTGATGGCGTTGGCGTTTGCGAAACAACTAACGGTGGCTTTGTTGGTGACTGCTACTTCAATTTCGACAACATTGTTACCAGCTATGGCATCTGGAATTTGTATTCTCCCTCTGCCCAGGAAGGTGTCACTCTGGTTCTCCGCTATGCCCACGGCAAGACGGATACCCGCAAGATGGAACTGTTCGTCAATGATGAAAGCTATGGTGTCGCCACATTCCCGCCTACCGCAGATTGGACAACCTGGGATTCCGTGGCAATCAAGATTTCACTGAATAAGGGCGTGAATGTTCTGAAGTTGCAATCTGTTTCAGAACAGGGCGGCCCCAATATTGACCAGCTTGAATTTGACATGAAGGGCATTGTGCTTGCAACTGACGAATCCATCGTGGATGAGGATCCCTTTGAAGATTCTTCCGAAAATCCCGGTGACGATTCTGCCGGTGAAAAATCCGACGATTCTTCTGATGATTTGGAAGACCCGCAGGTGATTGCAAACTCCCTGCACCTACAAAATGCAGGAATGGCTCAAGTTCAAGTATTTGATCTGCAAGGGCACCGCGTAGCGTCTTTCAATGCAGAATATGCTGGTGAAGTTCTAAATGCCAAACCTCATATGAGTGGACTTCCTAATGGAATCTATTTCCTGCAGGCAAAAGTGAATCATCAAGTTTTGCGAATGAAAATGATTCACAATAAATAGGCACGAATTATTTTCTGCAGTAACTAATCAACGTCGTCCCAAAAGACAGTGCGGTAAGCAATAGGCCTGCCAGCACTGTTCCGTTCCAGCCCCAGAGTGTCCAGAAGGTTCCTGCCAGGAATGTTCCGAGGGAACCGCCAATGAAATAGATGGTCATGAAGATGGTGTTCATGCGGCTGGTGGCTTCGGGGCAAAGTTTCATCACGGAACTTTGGTTGCCCAGCTGGATAAACTGCATGCCGATATCGATGAGGATAATGCCTACGACGATGGCGGCGTAACTGGAATTTCCGAAGTAGAAGGTTGCCCATGCGGCTGCCATCAAAAGGCTTCCGGCGTTGCAGAATTTTTCTACACCATAACGCTTGATGTACTTGCCGATGCGAGAGGCTGTTAATGCACCGGCGATACCGCAAAGTCCCAGAAGTCCAACAGCTTTGCTGTCCTGGAAGAACGGCGCTTGCTTCATTCGGAAAGCGAGACATGCCCATAGCGCAAGAAAAGACCCGAAAGCGAATCCGGAGCGGATGCTGAAAATTCTTGCCTGAGGGAATCGGAGGAAAAGTTCCCCGATGGATTTCAGCATGGTGAAAAATGTGCCGCGATAGGTGGTGGGTACGTTGGGCAATGCCTTGAATACGATGGCGGTAGATATTAGCATCATGGCGGCTGCAATCAGGAACATGCTGCGCCATCCGAACCATTCCCCAATAAGACCGCTGAACACGCGGGAGGCAAGAATTCCTGTGAGGAGTCCGCTCAACACCATTCCAGTTTTCAGTTCCTTTTCGTCGGATTTCGAAAACAGCGAAACCATGGGAATAAAAATCTGCGGCGTCACGGAGCAGATGCCTGTAACAAAGGAGCCTGCCAGAAGCATTCCTTCGTTCTTGGAAAAGTAAATGGTAATGAGGGCGAAAATCAGCAGGGAAAAATTCACCAGTACAATGTGGCGGCGGTCAATCATATCGCCCAGCGGCACAATGAAAAGCAGGCCTAACGCATAACCTACCTGTGTTAGCACCGGCATGAGATTTACATGGAATTCCGAAAGACCCATGTCCATGCGGATCATGTTCAGCAGGGGCTGGCAATAATAAATGTTGGCCACAGAAATGCCCGCCATAATGGCTAGCATCAAAGTCAAGGAGCGGGGAATTCCTGCGTGTGGCTTAAGGGTGAACATTGAGAAACGAGATCGTCGCGGATTTTTGGAAGCAAGTTAAGGGCAGCGCACCAGCACTTTTTTCTTTTGTAAGAAGTCAATGCATTCTTCGGCGGAGGCCTTGCTGGAGTCGAAAAGGAAAATGCGGCCGCCATCGGGGCTGCCCATTTCCTTTAGCTTCATGATTCGTACATAGCCCAGTTCCTTGCTGGCTACATAACCGGTAACATATTCCGGGTCGTCGCTGATGCAAAGTTCTGCAACCATGCCGGGGGCGTTTGCCACCTTTGTGGCGAGAACAATGGCTTCGTTAAAATGATTCTTATTGGTGGAAGCGGTTCCGCAGGGCTCCCGGTCGTCAACAGCGTTAGTCTGCAGTGCATCCATGTAGGTGGCGCGAACCCCACGTTCCTTGTTGGGTTCCAGACGTTCACCGGTGCGGATGTCGTACAGCATGGCGCCGCGCATGGAGTAGGTAGCGCGAAGCAGTTCCGGCAGCTTTTCGCGGACGCCAGCAGCGGCTTCTCCCACAAGTTCAAAAGCCTTATCAAGACCCTCCTGCCAAGTATTCACATCGATGCGGGTAACGGGCAGCGCATCCAAAATCTGGATGTCTTCTTCGGCAACCTTTTCGATCTTGATGTTAATCTTGTCTGGATCACCTTTAGAATGAGTCATGGCGCGGCGTACCATAGCCTGGCAAACGTATTCTACAGCATCTCGAGATACGATGCGTTCTGCACCGGAAATATGTTGCTCGCGAATATTGCGGCTGCCGTCTGCACCAGTTTCTTCCACATCCTGGGAAGCACGCATTTTCAAGCTGTAGTAATCCATAAATCTTTACTCGTGGAATTCGTCGTCGCTGACGGGGCCAGGTTCGCACTGACCGATCATCTTGATGGCTTCGCATATGCGGTCCACTTCGGAATCGCTGGTAATGAGGGGCGGCATGGTGTAAACGTAATTGCAGAAGGGACGGAGCCACACCCCAGTTTCCTTGATGACGCGGAGGATGTCGTCGCTGGTGGGAATAGCCTTCAGTTCCAAACAACCGATGGCTCCGAGAACGCGGACGTCTGCGGCGTTTTCCAGGTTGCGAAGCGGTTCCAAGTTGGCGCGGAGTCGCTTTTCGATGGCGGCTACGCGGGATGCGTAATCACGATTTTCAAACAAGTCCAGGGAGGCAATTGCTGCGGCGCAGGCCAGCGGGTTTGCCATATAGGTGGGGCCGTGCATGAATGCGGAAATCTTGCTGTTGGTAATGACGTCGGCCACCATTTCAGAAGCGACACATGCGGCCATGGTCATGTGACCGCCCGTAAGAGCCTTGCCGATAGTCATGATGTCCGGCAGCACGTCTGCGGCGCAATCTTTGCCCGCGGCACCCGGGGTACCCCAGGCGTGTTCCATGCCCCAGCGGGGGCCGGTACGGTAAAAGCCTGCGGCGATTTCATCAAAAATCAGCAGAATGCCTTTTTCGTCGCAAAGCTTGCGCAGTCTCTTCAGGTAGCCTGCGTTATAAAGCCACATGCCGTTTCCGCCCTGGAAAACAGGTTCGCAGATAATGGCTGCAATTTCACCTTCGTGTTCCGCAACCACCTGCTCCATAGAGGCGAAGTCGCGGTCGTCCCATGGTTCGTCGGCGCGGCAGTTAGGGCGTTCCGCAAAGTAGTGGTGGGGCATGATGCCGCGGAACAGGGTGTGCATTCCATCGGGGTCGCTTAAGGCCATTGCACCTGCAGTGTCGCCGTGGTAGCCGCCCTTTAAAGCGACCAGCTTGCACTTTTCCGGGTGGCCTTTTGCAAACTGGTACTGTACCGCCATTTTGGCGGCGCACTCCACAGAAATGCTTCCGGAGTCGGCGTAGAAAATCTTGTTCAGGCCCTTGGGCAAAAACTTCACCAGACGTTCGCCCAGTTCGATGGCGGGCTCGTGGGTGAAACCGCCAAACATCACATGGCACATCTTTTCGCTTTGCTTGCGAATGGCTTCAACAATTTCGGGGCAGTTGTGACCGTGGGCTACACACCACCAGCTAGAAACGGCGTCAATCAGTTTTAAGCCGTCAGCGGTTTCGATGGTGGTTCCCTGTGCGGAACGTGCCAAAAATCTGGCCGGCGTGTTGCGTAATGCTGCATAAGGATGCCACAAGTGACCCGCATCAAATTCAAGAAGTTCGCTGGCGTTTTTCATACCCTAAATTTAGAAAATAAAGCGGTGCGTTATGGGTGCCGCTTAAGAGGTTTGCTAACTTTATGAAGTGATGAAAATGAATTCCTTTTTTAAAGTGGCTGGCCATGTTTTCGAGGTGAAGTTGAACGACGATGCTTCGCCTTTGTTCTTCGCGTCGATGGATAACTATGCTCCCTTTAAATTGGAATCTGTAGACGGTTTGCCATTAGCATTCTCGCTGGAAATTTTTACAGAAAATGTACGGGTTGATTTTGTCGAAGAGACGCGTCAGGTCGATGAAGGGCAAGAAATCATCTGCGGAAAAAATGCTGAAAGTTTGCCGACATTTGAATTTCTGTTGGGTGGAAAATCTACTGGAGTACTCGTTTGTCATGACGAATTTCAGAGCGGTTCGCTTTATGTGAATGGAACTTTGCCCGCTCATTTTCAAAAGTTCGCCTTGAACAATTCCCTGATGGTGCTGTATGCGTTGGCCACGTCCTGCAAGAATACGGTGCTGTTCCATTCGGCAGTAATTGCTCGTGAAAATCGAGGCTACATGTTCCTTGGAAAAAGCGGAACAGGAAAGAGCACTCACGCGAGAATGTGGTTGCGTCGATTCAGTAACGCTGATCTTTTGAATGACGACAATCCTGTGGTCCGTCTTGAAGAGGATGGCGTTTGGGTCTACGGAACGCCTTGGAGTGGTAAGACTCCCTGTTATAAGAATAGCAGGGTTCCGCTGGCGGGAATAGTAAACCTGAGTCAGGCTCCGCAAAATAAAATTCGCCCCATAAAGGGAATTGAAGCCTATATGGCTCTGGTGGTGAGCATTTCTGGAATGCGTTGGGATAAGAAAGTGGCCGATGGCCTCCACGCTACAGAAAACCGCCTTGCCCAGGAAGTAAAAATGTTCCATCTGGAATGCCTTCCCGACGAGAATGCGGCCGAAGTTTGCTACGGCGCCTTTACCGAGGTTTCTGCGCAGTGAACATTACGGATGAAGTTATTATAGCGGAAGCGATCCGCCTTGTAGAAAGTGGCGTGAGCGTAACGTTCCCGGTGAATGGTCGTAGCATGTTGCCCTTTATTGTGGGCGGCCGCGAAAAACTGGTTCTTGTAAAACCCGAAAACCTGAAGGTGGGCCATGTGGTGCTTGCCTTTGTTGAGGGGAACCGTTATGTGGTTCATCGGATTGTGAAAATCAGTGGTGAGAATGTAACGCTGATGGGGGATGGCAATCTGGCTTTTGGGGAACGTTGCAAGTTGTCGGATGTAAAGGCCCAGGCCATCCGTGTGGTGGATGAACAGGGGCGTCACCGTTCGCTGATTTCCAGGTGGAGTCTTTTTTGTGCGAAGCTTTGGGCTTTGTGTTTGCCTATCCGCAGATACCTTTTAAAAATTTATCTTATAACTCATAAAGTTTGACTGTACTTGAGGACGTAAAATGAAAATCAAGAATGGCTTTGTTCTTCGCGATGTGTGCGGCGAAAAGGTGATTATGGGCGAGGGCCTCGGTGCCCTGGATTTTGGTCGTCTGCTTTGCCTGAATGATACCGCTGCTTTCTTGTGGAATGAAGCGTCGCAAGGCGAATTTACTGTGGATAGTCTGGCTGAAAGACTCTGCCAGGAATATGAAGTTTCCGAAGCTCAGGCCAAGGCCGATGTGTCTGCCATTGTAGCCCAGTGGCAAGAGGTTAAAGTCGTCGAATGAAATATCTGACTTGGTTGTGGCGCAATTCAAGAGGCGAACGCATGAACATGTGCGCTCGCGTCATGGCTGGCGTTTTCCAAGTGGCTTCGGGCTTGCTTACGATTTGGTTGAGCAAGACCTTTATCGATGTGACGATTCATGAAGGCTCCAATCATGATGTTGCCGTGATGGTGATGTTCCTGGTGGGAACCGTTGTGGCTGGCGTTTTGTTGCGACAGCTGAATTATTATCTGGGTATCAAGTCTTGCACTCGTGGCGTTAACCGCTTGCGTGCGGTTGTCTTTTCAAGGATTTTTTCGCGGAAACTTTACGGCAAGGAAACCCTTCATTCTGGTGACGTGGCGTCCCGCGTCATGAAGGATGTGGAAACCATTTGCGATGTCACTTTTGATAAGTTGCCGCAAATGGCGGTGACTTCGATCCAGCTGGTGGGTGCCTTTTTGCTGATGCGCTGGTTTGATCCGCGGTTGGCTTGGGCCTTGCTGTTGACGACTCCTTTTGCATTGGTGCTGGGAAAAATGATTGCCCGCCGTCTGCGAAAGATGACTGCAGAAATTCGCGAAAGTGAAAGCCGCGTTCAGATGCATGTGCAGGAGTGTGCCGAGAATGACGCTCTGATCCGTTCCATGGTGAGCGAGGGATTTGTGGGCGGACTGTTGAACAATATGCAGGACTGCTTAATGGGGCGCGTTGTTGTCCGTAGCCGTTTTACGGTGATTGTCCGTCTGCTGATTGGCTTGTCTTTTGGGCTTGGTTATTTGCTGGCCTTTGTGTGGGGCGGTATTGGACTGCGAAATGGAACAATCACTTTTGGCGTGATGACTTCGTTCTTGCAATTGGTAGGTCAAATTCAGCATCCCATTTTTAATTTGCTGAATTCGGCTCCTCAGTTGATTCATGCTACGGCAAGTATTGACCGTGTTGATGAAATTATTGAAAATCGTCTGACCCAGGAATCCGCTAACCTTGACCGAGTGAAACACTCAATGGAACCGTTCCCTTCTGCAGGTGTCCGCTTTGAAAACGTTTCCTTTGCCTATGACGATGACGGTAGAAAAGTTCTAGAAAATTTGAATCTTGATTTTAAGCCTGGCAGCAAAATGGCGCTGATGGGTGAAACCGGTATTGGAAAAACCACACTCTTTAGAATCATGCTTGGTCTTGTAAAACCTGACGTTGGCAGGACTGTTGTTTATTCAGGGAACCCGGATCCTCGGGAAGTTTCGGCCGATGAATTTACCCGAAAAAATTTTGCTTATGTTCCTCAGGGTAATTCGCTGATTAGCGGTTCTCTCCGCTTGAATATGCAGATGGCAAATCCTGCGGCAACTGACCAGGAAATTTCTGCGGCGCTGCACATTGCCTGCGCAGATTTTGTAAATGATCTGCCTGATGGTCTTGATACGGAATTGGGTGAACGGGGCTATGGTCTTAGCGAAGGTCAGGCGGAACGTATCGCCGTTGCCCGCGGTCTTTTGCAAGGCGGATCCATCATGTTGCTAGATGAAATTAGCGCCGCCCTGGATGTGGATACCGAAAAGGAAATGTTCCGCCGCATCTTCGAGGCGTTCCCGCAGAAGACCATGATCTTTATTACGCACCGTGAAGAAGTCTGCAAACTTTGCGATGGCGTGATAAGGCTGTAACCTATTCGCAAAAAATTATTGTAGTATCTTAGTTAGCTTCTTGGTGGCCGGACGTTCCACCAATATATGCATTGCTGCAGATACGAGAATGCAAACGATAAATGAAATGGCGAAGTTTAAAAATCCGTTGTTGATTCCGGTCAGTTCCTGGAACTTGAAAACGGGAATCCAACAGAAGGATTGGGCCAGAAAAAAGGCGTAGGAAATCTTGCAGGCAAACTGCAGAATTTTTGAATTTTCAAGTGCTTCTGACTTGACTCCGGAAAGGCTCCACAACATCGCTGCAAATGCAGGCAATGCAATAAAATCAAAGAGCATATAGTTTCCGGGAATTCCGATTTTTAATGCGGCGGTTACCGCCACGGCATAAAGTAAAAATTCTGCTGCAAAGAATTTCCACTGCTGCAAAAATCTAAACTTGTCTGCAATAGCGTCGTTGCGTAAAGAACAGAGCATGACGCCGATGGTAAATTCAAGGCCTCTGTAGAAGGGGTTTTCGTAAATAGAAGCGGTGTGGTAGAAATGAACGATGACGGGTGCCCAGCACAGGGCCACACCGCAGAATGCGATAATCAAAATTTTTGCACGGGAGCTGATTTGCTTGGCCACTTCCTGCATCAAGGGGAATAGCAAGTAACATATCAAAAGGCACGAAATGAACCAGGTCCCGTCATTATGAGAAACCGTGAAAATGGAAGAGAACGTGGATTGAAGCCCTAGGATTTCTACGGGAGCGAGAATCAGGTTTTCTTTTAGGGATTCCTGCCCTAGAGTTACAATGAAGAGCAAGGCGAAAAAGTAGTAGAGCGGTAAAATACCGATGGCCCTTTTGAAGTAGAATTTTTTTAGGGTTGTTGCCTGCATTAAGTTCGTCTGACTATGGGTCAGGTGCAGAACAAAACCAGAGAGCATAAAGAACCCTGTCATGAAAACAGCGCCCATTTGAATCACGCTGTCGGCGGGACCGAAATCGCACTTCAGGAAAAGCTGTGCGTGAAAAAGGAACACGATAAAAACTGCAAGGACTCTAAAGATGTCCAGGCCTACAATACGTTTTTTGGGCATGCCCTAAATATAATCTTTTACTTAACGTTGAAGTACTCGATTTCGGGATGGCTGATGTACAGGCCGCTGACAGATGCCTGCGGGTACATGGCGCCATTTTCGGTGAGGCTGATGCCTACGCTGTCGAAATCGATGAGCTTTGCCACGTTGAAGATTTCCTTGATGTTGGGCAGTACTGGGTAGCCAACGGCGGGGCGGATGCCCTTCCAGTTGTTGTTTGCGTCCAGCTGATTGCTCAGGTATTGGGCGCCTGCTTCGGCCAAGCGGTCTGCCACAGTCTGCATCAAGAGCACATCGTAATCGCTGCCGCCCTGTTCCGCCTTCAGTTTTTCAAGACGCTTTACGAAAGTGTCGCTGACGGTAACGGCAAAGGCGCCCACGATATCGCGGAAAATCTTGTCGCCCAGAACGCTACTGAACACGCTGGCGGTCTTGGCGTCGGCGGGGGCCACATAGTCGCAGAGGGCAAGGCAGGTGCCTTCGGGATTCTGCTGACGTGCGGTGGTGACTTCAACCAGGTCGGCTGCGGTGCCGGTGCGTCCGGTGTTGAACTGGACGGTGCTATCGGTACCGGCGGCTGGGTAGAATGCCTGAACGGCTCGCAGGGCGTATTCGGGCTTGCTGATTTCTGCCAGCAGTTTTTCGGCGTCGGCCTTCAGCTTGATTGCTTCTTCGCAATCCGGCTTTACCTTCCAGGTGTAGAAGAAGTATTCCCAGCTGATCAGCGGGATGACCTTTTCCAAGGCGATAGGCGGCAACTTGCTTTCGCCCATGAAGGGGGGCTGTACCGGCTGATATTTTTCCCAGTCGCACTTGTAGCGGCGTTCCACCGGAGTGGATTCTGCAGCGGCCATGGCTTCTTCGGCAGCAGAGATGATGCCAGCCTGCTTGTCGCGAATGCGCTGCTGTTCCTTGCGGTTTTCTTCGATGGTTTCTGCGCTGGTGGAGGGATCCAGAAGTTTCTGGGCCAGGCCCGGATTGCTTGCGGCATCGCGGACGTGGAATACGGGGCCATCGTAGCAGGGAGCGATTTTTACTGCGGTGTGGGTAGGCGAAGTGGTGGCACCGCCAACGATAATGGGAATGCGGAGTCCCGCTTCCTGCATCTTGGTGGCCACGGTACACATTTCTTCAAGAGACGGAGTAATCAGACCGGAAAGGCTGACGATATCCGCCTTATGTTCAATTGCCGCGTTGACAATCACATCTTCGGGAACCATCACGCCCAAGTCCACCATGTCAAAGCCGTTACAGGCCATGATCACGGAGACGATGTTCTTGCCGATGTCATGGACGTCGCCCTTGACGGTGGCGATGACGATCTTGCCTCGAGAGGCGGCGCCTTCTTCCTTGCCGGCCTCGATGTAGGGCTGCAGAATTTCAACGGCCTTCTTCATGGTACGGGCTGTCTTTACCACCTGGGGCAAGAACATCTTTCCTTCACCGAAGAGGCGGCCCACTTCGTTCATGCCGTCCATCAAAGGACCCGAAATAATGTTCACCGGGCTGTCGCCACGGTTAATCAGTTCCATCAGATCCGGCTGCAAGGTGGTGGAAGTTCCCTTCAGGAGGGCTTCCTGCAAACGCTGTTCCGGAGTGGTCTGCACTGCGGCGACATCGGCGCCCGCGCTTTCAGAACTAGCTGCGTTCGCGGCTCCGGCGCTTACGGCAAAAATGGCCTTGGGGTCATATTTGGCGCCACTTTCCTTGGCGGCCATCTGGGCGGCAGTCATGCGGCTTGCAATTTCGATCAGCTCTTCGCTGGATTCCGGATAGGTATTCAGCAGAACTTCGGTAATGGCCATGCGCAATTCCAGCGGGATGGTCTTGTAGTCTACAGCGGCGGCCGGATTCATGATGGCCATGCCCATGCCGTTGGGAGTTGCCAAATGCAGGAACGTAGAATGCATGGCTTCGCGGAGGTAGTTGTTTCCGCGGAAGGCAAAACTCAAGTTAGAAAGACCGCCAGAAATGCGGACTCCAGGCAGGTTGTCGATAATCCAGCGGCAAGCGCGGATAAAGTCATGGGCGTAGGCGTTGTGTTCCGCCATGCCTGTTGCTACCGTCAAGACGTTGGGGTCGAAAATAATGTCAGAGGGATCGAAACCGCACTTCTCGGTAATGAGCTTATAGGCGCGGGAAGCAATCGCTACACGGCGATCGTAATTGGTGGCCTGTCCTTCTTCGTCAAAGAGCATCACGATAACGGCGGCACCCAAGCGCTTCACCGTCATGGCGTGTTCGATAAAAGCTTCTTCGCCCATCTTCAGGGAGATGGAGTTCACGATGCACTTGCCCTGGGCGCACTTCAAACCTTCTTCGATGACTTCAAAGCGGGAACTGTCCACCATGATGGGCACGCGGCTAATGGCCGGGTCGGAAGCCAGCAAGTTCAGGAAAGTTCGCATTTCCTGCTTGGCATCCAGAAGGCCATCGTCCATGTTCACATCAACAACCTGGGCGCCGTCTTCTACCTGCTTGCGGGCGATGTCCAGAGCTTCTTCGTAATTCTTTTCGTTGATCAGTCGCAGGAACTTCTTGGAACCTGCCACATTGCAACGTTCACCCACGGGGACGAAATCTTCGGAATTGCAGTTGTCGGCGCCATTGCTGGGGCGTACCTGATTGACCAACAGCGGTTCCAAACCGGCCAGGCGCAGCAGCGGGGAAGTTGCGAATTTCGGTGCGGGTTTGCGACGTTCGTAATCGGCAGGCAGGGCATCCAGCATCTTGCGCATGGCGGCAATATGTTCGGGAGTAGTTCCGCAGCAACCGCCGATCATGTTCACCAGATGTTCGTCCATGTAAGGCGTCATGAGACGCACCATGTCTTCGGGGGTATCGTCATAACCGCCGAACTGGTTGGGGAGTCCTGCGTTGGGGTGGCAGCTCAAATAACAGGGAGCCACCTTTCCCATGCGACGCAAATAGGGAATCATGCCGTCGGCACCCAGGCCGCAGTTCAAGCCGATGCTCAAAGGCTTTGCATGCATGACGCTAATGGCGAATGCTTCTACAGTCTGGCCAGAAAGGGTTCTGCCCGAAGCGTCGCTCACCGTCATGGAAAGCATCACTTCTACCGGGCGGGGCGTTTCACCCTTGGCGATGGCTGCGGCTTCCATGGCTTCCTTGGCCTTGCTGTAAGCGCTCAAGGCGGCCTTTGCGTTCAAAGTATCGAAAATCGTTTCGATGAGAATGGCGTCGACGCCCTCTTCCAAGAGAACTTGAATTTGTTCTAGATAGGCGTCTTCCAGTTCATCGAAAGTAATGGAGCGGCTGGCGGGATCGTTCACGTCGTCGCTCATAGAAAGCATCTTGCTGGTAGGGCCCACGTCGCCTGCGATATACACCTGACGGCCATATTTTGCCATGGCCTCGTCGGCGGCCTGCCTAGCGATCTTTACGGAAGCGCGGTTCATTTCGGCGATACGATGTTCCTGATGGTATTCGTGCTGGCTCACTCTCTGGCTAGAGAATGTATTGGTGGTCAGCACGTCCACGCCGGCGTCTACATAGCGGCGCTGGATATCAAGAATGACGTCGGGGCGTTCGATGCTCAACATATCGTTGTTGGCGCCCTTGATGCCGTAGGTCTGAATGACGGAACCCATGCCCCCGTCCAGGAGCATCATTCTACTTTCAAATGCTTCACGTAAAGTCATAATTGGAATTTTAGAAAAAAGGTGCCGCTAATCCACTACTCTATAGGCGTTGCCAATTACGAAAACTGAAAATAAATGATTTGTTATTGATAAAAACTATAACGCGAAATAGAAAATCCCTTTTATATATAATGTACGTCGGGCAAAGAACTGCTAACTATTATTTGAAACGCGGTCTTTGTCGCAGGCAATCACGCGAAAAAGGCAGTGTAAACCACCTTTTTTTCACCAAATCCACTGCCTTTTTTGCAAAAGATCGTCGCAGGCCGCCCCTTTCGCCTCTGCGTAAGCCTCAATTTGGCTGTCCAACCCGCCATTTCCTCTGTTTAGACCGCCACTTTCATCGTTTAACCCGCCGCTTTCGCAAGCAAATTCGCGAAAAGGCAGTGTAAACCTCCGTTTTTCGCCGAATCCACCGCCTTTTTCGCAAAAGATCGTCGCAGGCCGCCCCTTTCACTGCCTTTGGAATAATTTCCACCGCCAGCGGGCTGTGTAAAATGGCATCCGATTGCTGATTTGTTGACTGCGCTCACAGTTTGCTCTTGAATGGAGATGTTCCGGCCCCCTTTGAGGCGTTTTTATCCATGAGGAATCCCATTCTTTCTTTTAAAAATTTGCGGTTTTTCGCCTGAAAACGCCAATTTTGTATCAAAACTTATATTTTTGTGACAAAAATCACGATTGGCTTGGACAAAACGTCCACGGCAAATTCGCGAAATATCTATTTTTTAAAACGTCCAAAGTCTATCTTATTAGTGTAAAGATTTGGATAATTAATATGGTTACTTTTTCTGACATAGCGGACTACCGCGAATTCCTGAAAGCCTTCTATGATCGTAAAAAGGCAGAGATGCCTTTCTACAGCTATCGCATGATGGGTGACAAGCTGGGCCTCGATTCCAGCTACCTGTACAGGGTGCTTCAGAAGAAGCAACACCTGCCTGCCCGTGCGCTGCCTGCCGCGAAGGAAATGCTTGAACTGTCTGGCCGCGAAGCCGAGTACTTCGACCTGCTGTTCTCTGCCTCCGTTACCAAGGACAAGGGTCAGCGCGAAGAACTGATGGCCAAGGCCCTGTCTCTCAGGGACGTGAACCGTCATAGCCTGCAGGCCGCCGAACTTAAACTGCTTGAGAACTGGTGGATTCCCGCCGTCCGTGCCTACCTGGAACTGAATGGTGGCGTGGTGAACATCAAGCAGATCGCCCATGACATCTGCCCGCCCATTTCCGAGGCCCAGGTGCAAGAGGCAATCGATACTCTGCTGGAAGTGGGTCTGGTAAAGAAGATGGCTTCCGGTAAACTTGCGCTTACAGACGCCCATTTGACCGCTGGCGGACCCGAAAAGAAGGCCGCAGTTCGCAAATTCCAGCGTCAGGTGCTGTCTTTAGCCAGCGATGCGCTTGATAACGTTCCTGTGGACGAAAGAAATATTTCTACACTTACATTGTCTGTCGACCAGTCCTGCTTTGAGGATCTGGGGGACATGCTCCGTGAATTCCGTCGCCTGGTTCAGAAGCGCGTGGATGGCGCCAAGAATCCGGATCGGGTAATGCAACTCTCGATGGCGTTCTACCCGGTTGCCCGAAAGGGCGGGGTTGGCACCGTAGATGAAGCGGAGGGCGTAAAAAGGGAGACAAAATGAAAAAGTGGGTGTGGCATTTAACTTTAGCTGCAGCAAGCGCATTCAGTGCGCTTTTTGTCGCATGTTCTAGCGACAGCGTGGGTGACACTGCCGGTTCTTCGTTTGAAACGGAGAACTCTGTTGCCATGACTGTACGCCAGGCTGACGGCTCTCCTGCAGCTCGCACTAAGGTGATGGTGCGACCGAGTCATTTCTTGGCTGGTTCCAGCTCTCGTTATGTCAATAGTCTTGAAGAGTCTGATTCTGCCGCCGGTATCTGGAATAAGGAGACCGACGACCAGGGCCGGTTGAGCCTGCCCAGGATGAAGGCCGGCGAGTATCTTGTCGAAGCTCGTGGTAGCTCCGATAAGGCTTTGGACCGTATTGTCGTTAAGGATAGCGTTTGCGATACCTTGTCCATGGTTCTCAAGAAGACTACTTCTATGAGCGGTCAGGTATTGATTCCCGAGGGAAACAAGTCTACCTACGTGGGTATCCGCGGTCTTGATTACGTTGTGCAGACGGATTCTCTGGGCAACTTCGAATTCAAGTCCCTGCCCGAAGGATCCTTTGACGCTGTGGGCTTTATCTATTACACCAGCGAATACGTGAATGTCAACGGCCAGCTTGAAGTTTACGACAACTTCCAGACCATCGGCTTTGTTCCCGTGACTGTGGTGTCTGAAAAGTCCAAGGATGGCGTGGTTATCGGAACCCGTCCTCAGGTTGAAACTCCCGATACGCTTCCTGCCGATACAACGGCGAAGGATTCCGTAGACGAAGATACCGTAGAGGTTTACCCCTATGTGCTGCTGGATGATTTCGACGATGGCACCTACCGCTGGTACACTTCTGTATCCAGGAATGCGACTATCGAGCTGGATGCTGTGGAAGAAGCCAAGTTCGGTCTGGTAGCTCATATGAGCTGTCACAAGGATTCCAACTTGGTGTGGTCCATGATGGGTCACAACTTCGCCGAATTCCATGACTTCTCGGAACTTGATTCCGTTGTGTTCTGGGCTCGCGGCGAAAATCCGGATAACGATTCCATGTGGGTCAGCTTCTCCTTCGATGTTCACGTAGACAACAGCACCGCAGATAGCGTGCTTGGTTACGAGACCGGCAAGGCTTGGGGCCATAAGAGAATTACCGACAGGTGGACTCGTATTGTGATTACCGTAGACGATCTGGATCCTGCAAGCGAAAGCAAGATTGGCGGAAACGTCGGTTGGGACGCTGTCAAGGATCATGTGAACAGTCTTGGTATCTTTGCCGCCCGCCGTGGCGACGAAGGCGAATACGAACTCTGGGTCGATGACGTGGAAATCTATGGCGTAAAGGGTTTAACGCCCTAAGGTCCGTTAGGCTTTATATGAAAAAAGCTCGTCGCAAAAAAGCGACGGGCTTTTTTCTTTAGTTTGCCGCTCACGTTGACAAAATGTCAATGAAATCCCTTTTTCGGTGTGAAAAATTTTCTTCTGCCGGAAATATCTTTAGAAATGAAAAGATAAGGCTGGGTGTATTTAAGGCCTTAGGGAGTTTAGCATGAAGCTTTTAAAGAAAGTGGTTGGCGCCACCTTTGCCGCAGGTCTTGCAACCTTCGGCCTGGCCTACAATCCGATTTCAACTTACCATTATCTGGCTGACCCGGGTGCCGCCGCCGATGATGAATATTTCTACATCATCACCGATTCCGATGACCCGGCTCCCTATAATTCCGATGGTTATAAGATTTATGCTCTTTACGGCTTCCGCAGTAAGGACATGCAGAACTGGACTGATTTCGGTATTATCTATGATGCCCGTCAAATCAACGGCATCGGTGATATTTGGGCTTCCGGTATTGCTTCCGATCCCAAGACTGGTAAACTTTATATTGTGTTCCCCGATGGCGGTGGCGGCGGTATTGGCTACATCAAGGCTGATAGCATCGCCGGTCCGTGGAGCAACGCTGTGGGCGGTGGCAAGGACAAGCTGGTTGCCGGTTGGGGAAAGGGCCATATTGACTGTGATGGCGTTTCCTGGTGCTTTGACCCGGGTATCTTCATCGATGACGATGGTACTACCTATGTGACATGGGGTGGTGGCGAAAGCACTAGTCGTCCGAACACAGATAACTTTGACGTCGTAAAGCTGAATGATGCCAAGGATGCTCCGGTGGGTACCGGCTCTCACGTGAAGGTGAACGGCCTGTCTACCCGCAAGATGCTGGAAGCTTCCTACATCCATAAGCATGAAGGTAAGTATTACTTCTCCTACAGTACTGGCTGGCAGCAGGGTGCTCCCACTATTGACTATGGTATTGGTGATAGCCCCACGGGCCCCTTTACCTGGAAGGGTACCATCCTTGGCGATCCCAGCATGAATGGCAAGAGCATTAACGGCAATAACAACCACCACGGTATCGCCGAATTCAAGGGCCATTCCTATGTGGTTTACCATGATCGCCGTATTGCCAAGGGCCACGATGGTCTGGAAATTATCCCTGCCGATGATGGCATGCCTAAGCCTAACGAAGGTTACCACCGTAGCGTTTCTGTAGACGAAATGTTCTATAACGCCGATGGTACCATTAAGCAGGTGGTTTGCACTAACGAAGGTCCGGAACAGATTGAAAACTTTGACCCGTACGATTGGTATCCGGCTCTGACTAGCTCCAAGCAGAGAGGCGTCCGTAGCCGTTCCCTGTGGGCTCCGGGTAAGGTATCTGGTAGCCTTCTGTTGCCTCTTTCTACCAAGGAATCCTGGATTCGCGTTTCTGGTGTAGACTTCGGTACTGCAGCAACTGGCTTTATCGTTGAAGCGGGTAGTGTTGCCGATGGGAACACCATTGAAATCCGCAAGGGTTCTGCAACTGGCACCTTGGCTGGTACTTGCGAACTGAAGAATACTGGTTCCAAGACGACCTATGCCGAAAACAAGTGCGAAGTTGAAGGCCTCTCCGGTATTGTGGATCAGCTGTTCCTGGTGTTCAAGGGTGCCAAGGATTCTACCATGGCTATCAAGGCCTGGGGCTTCGAAGGTAGCGGAACTACTGAACCCACGCCGCAGTCACCTTATGGCGGCACCGCCTGGGCTATCCCCGGTGTGATCCAGATGGAGGACTTTGACGTTCCCGGTGTTGGCCGCGGTAGCGATTTGAAGTCCTACTATGACAAGGATTCCGAAAACCACTCCTGCACCGATGCCGGCAAGGAAGCGGAATGCTCCGACTACCGTGACGGTACTGGCGTAGATATCTATAAGAAGGCTGGCGGTAAGCTGATTGTGGGTTACATCAACGAAGGCGAATGGCTTGAATATACGGTGAACGTTGCTGAAACTGGCACTTATACCATGTATGCCGCTGTTGCTTCTGATGGTGGTTCCAGCTTCAAGCTTTCTATCGATGGCAAGGATATTACAGAAGATATCACTGTTCCCGCCAACAAGAAGAGCGAAGAATCTGCCCAGAACTTTGACGATTACAGCAAGGTTAGCGCCAATGTGAACCTGACCAAGGGCGAGCACATCCTGCGCTTTACCGCCACTGCAGACTGGTTCGACATCGACTTCATCAACTTCGTTGCTGGCGCCGATGCACCGGATGACGTGGAACTTGATCCTACTTCCATTAAGTCTATCCGTATGAACGTGACCTCTTCCAGAAGCTTCCAGGTGTTCGATGTAAACGGTCAGAAGATGGCTACCATCGATGCCAAGGACCTGTCTTCTGCAACGGCCCAGTGGAAAAATTCTGCCAAGGGTGTCCAGGGCATCTTCATGATCCGTGGTACCAATGGTGAAAAGTCCATGATCCGTGTGGTTCGCTAAAACGCAGAAAATCGTTGAATTTAGGCGAAAATCGTCAAAAGATACCATAAACGCATCCAAAAAAGCCTCCAGAATTTGCCTGGGGGCTTTTTGTCTATGGACAATTTGTCCATGGAAAGAGGGTGTCCATAGTGGATATATGCTCCGAAATGGAATAGTTTAAGTTGCATAGGGCGAGTGGTGTCGCTCTTCATACATGGAGTATGGGATATGTGGAATAGAAATTGCTCTTGCGTAGGCAAGATTGCGTCTTTGTTTGGCATCCTGGGCTTTTTTGCCGGTAGCGCCTTGGCTTCGACTGTTACTGTCGATGCAAATACTGAATATCAGGTAATTCGTGGTTTTGGTGGCATGGTCCACAATGAATGGCAGGGCGGTAAAGGTCTCTCCGATGCCGATGCTAAGCTTGCCTTTGGTACCGGTGATGGCCAAATTGGCTTGAATACCCTCCGTATTCCGGTTTACGGAAATTCTAACAGTTTTAACAAGGATGTTGCCGCCGCCAAGTCCGCCAAGAAGTATGCCGGCAATGACTTCATTCTCTATGCAACCCCCTGGACTTCCAACTATGCAGGTGCCGGTCAGCACATCGCCTCCAGCAACTACCAGAAGTATGTTGACCATCTGAATAGCTTTGCAGAATACATGATCAACCAGGGTGTTCCCCTGTACGCCCTTTCCATCAGCAACGAACCGGACTGGTGCGGCGAATGGGCCTGCTGGTCTGCTGACGAAATTTACAACTTTACCAGAGATTACGCCGCCAAGATGCGTAAGCATGGCACCAAGGTGATTTCTACGGAATCCTTTGCCTATGCCAAGGGCATGTACGACAAGGTTCTGAAGGATGATAATGTTCTGAAGAACTGGGACATTCTTGGCGCCCACTTCTACGCTAGTGAAGCCTATACCGCAGATTCCTGGTTCCAGTACTCTCTCGCTGACCAGAAAAATGTGGAACGCTGGATGACGGAACACTATACCGAAAGCCAGGGCAGCGGCAACTATTGGCGTAAGATTATGAATACCGGTGACCAGGCAAATCAGAACAAGAAGGACACCGTCCGCGCTATGGACGTGGCCTACGATATTCATCGTGCCTTGGCTATTGGTAACTTCAATCAGTACACCTGGTGGTACATCCGTCGTTGCTATGGCCTGATCATGGAAACGGATTTTAGCAATAAGCTTTCCATTCCTTCCAACGAAGTGGGCAAGGTTTCCAAGCGCGGCTACATCATGAGCCAGTTTGCCCGATTCATCCGTCCGGGTGCAGTTCGTGTGGGTGCTACCCTGAAGCCCGAAACTGACGTTCATGCTTCCGCTTACAAGAGCGCCAATGGCGATAGCGTCATCGTGGTTCTCCTTAATCGTGATGCCAGGAACGCAAAGACTGTTACGGTCAACATAAAGGGTGCTGATGTCAAGACCGTTCGCGCCTACATGACCAGCGAAAACAAGAATGCGGAATACCTGGATGAATATGATGTGGTTAACGGTTCCGTGACCATCAAGATGGAATCCGGTTCCTCCAACAAGGACTGCATTGTGACCCTGGTTGGTGCTGCCGCCTTTGCTCCTCCTACTCCCCGTGAACCGTTCAAGGGTGAAGCCCTCGCCATCCCGGGCAAGATCCAGGCCGAAGACTTTGATATCCCGGGTACGGGTAACGCCAACAAGACTTTCTATGATACCGATTCCGAAAACCATTCTTGCTCGGATACCGATGTTTCTGAATGTTCTGATTACCGCAAAGACACCGGCGTCGATATCTACAAGAAGTCCTTTGGCAACGTGGTCGGCTACAACCGCAATGGTGAATGGCTTGAATACACCGTGAAGGTGGCCAAGTCCGGTGATTACACCATGTTCGCCTATGTGGCTTCCAACAACGGTACTGCAAGTTTCCAGCTCTTGATGGATGGCAAGGCTATTACCGATACCATCGTCGCTCCGGCAACTACTTCTAGCGAAGGCAATTTTGACTCCTTTGACAAGATCCAGAGAAATGTAACCCTTACCGAAGGTGAACATATCCTTCGCTTCCAGGTGACCTCCGACTGGCTGGATGTAGACTACTTCACCTTCGTCGAAGGCAAGGACGCAACTGACCCGGAACCGGTTGTGGATCCCGAAGATCCTGAAGATACGACTAGTATTGTCAAGGTCCGTTTTGACGTGGCTGGCGAACAGAACTACTCCGTGTTCGATATGAACGGTAATTTGATGGGTTCCTTCAAGTCTGAATCTGTGGATCTGCAGAACAAGACTGCTGACCTTGTAAAGGCAAAGGGTTCCTATCTGGTGAAGTCCGTCTCTGGTTCTGCTGTAGTGAACGTAACTAAGTAAGATTCATAAAAACTTCCATAAACCAAACCAAAACCAAAAAGGGGCGTCCTGGGAAACTGGGATGTCCCTTTTTTTTAAAATATGACGTTTTTTTGGACATATAATCCATATTTTACGTGTAGAAATTTTGCTTTTTATTCCATTAAAGAATAGTTTATAGTGTGATAAATTGTACGAGGAGTGTTATGAATACAATTAAGTCTAAATTTATGAAGGCGGCGCTGGGTGTATTGGCTGTTGCCGGTTGTGCTTTTGCTGCACCCAATCCGAATTTCCATATTTATATTGCCTATGGCCAGTCCAATATGTCGGGTAACGGTGAAATCGTTCCGTCTGTGGATCAGGCTCAGGAACCCAAGAACTTTATTATGCTGGCTTCTCACACGGCAAATGCCAGCAGCCGTACTGGTTCCACAACCCAGTCTATCAAGACCGGAGAATGGTATCCGGCAATTCCCCCCATGTTCCACGCGTTTGAACAGCTTTCCCCCGCTGACTACTTTGGCCGCGCCATGGTGGACTCCCTGCCGGGTGTGACCGTGGGCATTATTCCTGTGGCTATCGGTGCTGTCAGTATCCGCGCATTTGACAAGGATCAGTATCAGGCTTATTTTAACGGCGATGGTAAGGACATTAAGTCTTGGGGCTGGCCCAAGGATTACGACAACAATCCTCCGGGACGTATTCTGGAACTTGCCAAGAAGGCCAAGGAAGTGGGTGTCATCAAGGGGTTCATCTTCCATCAGGGTGAATCTGACGGTACTGATGATAACTGGCGTAAGACTGTTTACAAGACCTACAAGGACATTATCGACGCTCTCGATCTGGACGAAAACGAAGTTCCTTTCGTGGCTGGTGAATTGCTCCAGGAAGGTAACAACTGCTGTTCCAGCAAGAACGGCGGCATTGCTCTGCTGAAGAACAACTTCAAGAAGTTTGGTTTGGCGTCTTCCAAGGGCTTGAAGGGTAACGGCAAGGATGTTTACCATTTCGGACGCGAAGGTGTCATTGAACTGGGCAAGCGTTACTGCTCCGAAATGCTGAAGCTGATCGACAAGACTATTGACCCCAACGCACCCGCCGTGGATCTGGTTGACCCCAGCAAGTCTACAGTGGCTGATGAACCCCCTGAAGAATATGGCCCCTATGCAGATCCTATTGAAATTCCGGGTAAGCTTCAGGCCGAAAACTACAACAAGGGCGGCGCCGGAAAAGCTTACTATGACTTGAGCAAGGGCAACGAAGGTGGCAAGCTCCGTAAGGATGACGTGGATATTTACCAGCCGGATAAGGGTATGGCTATCGGTCATTGCCAGAAGGGCGAATGGCTCAAGTATACCGTGAACGTGGCTGCTGATGGTGAATACGAAATTTCTGCAAGAATCGCTGGCGAAAACAGCACTGGCAGCTTTGTCCTCTACATGGATGAAAAGCAGATCGGTACTGAAATGGTCAACGAGGGCTTGGGCTTTAGCGAAGAAAGCTACACGACTGTGAAGGGCGGCACCGCAACTCTCACCGCTGGTGAACATGAGCTGAAACTGGAAATCACCAACGACTGGATTGACATCGACTATGTGGAATTTGTCAAGGTGGGCGGTTCTGAAGAAGATCCCACGGCAATCCGTTTGGGTGTGAAGTCCAATCAGCAGGTGGATATGTCCAAGGCCCAGTACTTCGATATGCAGGGCAATCGCGTAAGCAAGTCTGCTACCAAGAAGCAGGGCGTTTACCTGGTCAGTGTCCCCGGCGAAAAGAACTTCATTATGCGAGTTGAAAAATAACACCAAGGAAGATTTATGGGCGCTCACGAAATTTCCATCGTAAAACAGATTGTTGTCTGCGGCATTGTAGCAGTAGCGCTTGGTCTGATTTACGGATAAAACGAAATTTTGGTGGTTAGAGGGGAAAGGGTCCGTTCGCGGACCCTTTCTTTTTTTGATGCATCACACCCTCTCCCCGCAAAGCAGAACCTATAGAAAACAATCAGACGTTTATAACGTCCCCCCATTGATAAAATGTTTTAGTGAGGAGTGAAAAAGACGTTCCTTTTATGCAATAACGTTCTAATCTGCTTTCACGTGGCCGGGCGGGAAAGGGGTGCGGGGGAGAGGGCTGACGGCCTTCGTAACTCCGAGTGCGGGCCCTCTCCCCGCAAAGCAGAACCTACTGAAAACAGTCAGACGTTTATAACGTCCCCCCATTGAAAAAATGTTTTAGTGAGGAGTGAAAAAGACGTTCCTTTTATGCAATAACGTTCTAATCTGCTTTCACGTGGCCGGGCGGGAAAGGGGTGCGGGGGAGAGGGCTGACTGCCTTCGTAACTCCGAGTGCGGGCCCTCTCCCCGCAAAGCAGTACCTACTGAAAACAATCAGACGTTTATAACGTCCCCCCCCATTGAAAAAATGTTTTAGTGAGGAGTGAAAAAGACGTTCCTTTTGTGCAATAACGTTCTAATCTGCTTTCACGTGGCCGGGCGGGAAAGGGGTGCGGGGGAGAGGGCTGACGGCCTTCGTAACTCCGAGTGCGGGCCCTCTCCCCGCAAAGCAGTACCTATAGAAAACAGTCAGACGTTTATAACGTCCCCCCATTGATAAAATGTCAATAAAAGCTTTTGTCTAGGCATGTTTTTTGTCCTTGGACAGAGGTAATTTATAGTCATGAAAACCGCAGGTTGTTGGTGTGGCCTGCTGAGGAGATTGATATGGGATTGTTAAAGAAGTTTTTTGCCGGAGCAGCTTTGCTCGGTTCTGCAGTTGGCGCCTTTGCCGTCACTGTTAATAATCCGGTGATCTGGTCCGATTCTCCGGACCCTTCCATTGTACGCGTCGAGGGCAACTACTACATGGTGACGACCACCATGCATTACGCTCCGGGCATTCCCATTTTCAAGAGCACCGATTTGGCTCAGTGGCGCACTATTGGTTATGTGTACGAAACCCTGACCAATAACGACAACATGAATTTGAACGGCGGTAAGGATGCCTATGGTAAGGGCTCCTGGGCTTCTAGCATCCGCTATCGAGAGAAGGACGGTTACTATTACGTCCTGACTCCGTCTTATACCACCAACAAGACTCACCTTTACAAGACCAAGGATATCGAAGGCGGCCCCTGGAGCGAAGTCCAGCTGCCCTTCTATCACGATCCCTCTCTGTTCTTCGATGATGACGGCACGGCCTGGGTTTTCTACGGTTCTGGCGATCAGATTAGCTATGTGCAGCTGAACGACGATGCGTCTGGCGTAAAGGCTGGCGGCAAGAGCGGCAAGGTTGGTGGCGTTAGTGTCAACAAGATTACCGGCAAGGGCGATCGCGATTACTATGTGCAGCAGGAAGGCTCTCACATGGAAAAGGTGAACGGTGAATACTACCTGTTTACTATTTCTTGGCCCGCAGGCGCTTGCCGTACTGAAATTGTTTATCGTTCCAAGAACCTTTTGGATGGCTTTACCGGCCGAATCTTCTTGCAGGATAATGGCGTAGCCCAGGGCGGTATTTTTGATACTCCCGATGGCAAGTGGTATGCGCTCCTGTTCCGCGATTCTGGTCCTATTGGCCGTATTTCTCACCTGGTTCCCACGGTGTGGAAGGATGGTTGGCCGGAACCTGAAGGCGGTTCCAAGAAGGCTCCCGCAACTTTGGATTTGCCTAGCGAAGTGGAACCGGGTTACGGCATGGTCACTTCCGATGACTTTGATGGCGACGAACTTCCGCTGGAATGGCAGTGGAACCACAATCCGGATAACTCCAAGTGGAAACTGGCTGATGGCAAGCTCCGCATTACCACTGGCCGTACCGATGCCCGCATTACCAGCGTCAAGAATATGCTGACTCAGCGTACCTTTGGCCCCAAGTGCGTTGGCCGTACCTTGGTGGATGGCTCTAATATGAATGATGGCGATGTTGCCGGTCTTGCTGCTTGGCAGGACAACAAGGGCATGGTGGCCATTACGAAGGAAAGTGGCAGCTATAAGGTTGTCATGTACAGCGGCACCAAGGATGGTGAAAAGCGCGAGGCTTCTGAAAATCTTTCTGGCTCCAAGGTTTACCTCCGCGTCGATTTTGACATTCCTATCGATAAGGGCACAGCCTCCTTCTACTACAGCGAAGATGGCAGTTCTTGGAAGAAGATCGGTACTAATGTAAGCTTGAGCTTCGATTTGCACATGTTCGTGGGTAATCGTTTTGGCTTGTTCAACTGGGCAACAAAAACCGCTGGCGGATCTGTTGACTTTGACTGGTTCAAGATTGGTGTAGACGCAAATGATGAAATCTACCTGGATGGTGCCGGCGCAGAACCTATTCCCCAGACGGCACACAATGCAACCCAGACTCCGTGGGCACTTCCTGGCCAGATCGAAGCTGAAGACTTTGACGATCCGGGTAAGGGCAAGGGCGGTCCGTCTTACAGCGACAAGGATTCCGAAAATCGTGCCTGCACTGGTGACAAGGTTAGCGAATGCTCCGATTACCGTAAGGATACTGGCGTAGATCTGTACAAGAAATCTGGCGACCGCATTGTGGTTGGCTATATCCAGAAGGATGAATGGCTGGAATATACCATCAATGTTACAAAGGCTGGTGACTATACTTTGTTTGCCGCAGTCGCTTCCGATGGTGGCTCCAGCTTCAAGCTTTCTCTGGATGGTAAGGATCTTACTGAAGACATCGCTGTTCCTGCTGCAAAGAAAGACGGTGATAGCGAAGAACAGAACTTTGATGATTACAACAAGGTGAATGCCAATGTGGTCCTGCCTGCCGGTGAACATATCCTGCGCTTTACCGCCACCGCAGACTGGTTCGACATTGACTACTTTAACTTTGCCGAAGGTAAGGACGCAACGGATCCCGCTCCTATTGGCACCACCTCCATCAGGGACATTCGCATGGTGGTTGGCGGTCAGCAGAACTACCGCGTGTTTAACCTGAACGGAAACTTGCTGGGAATCGTGAACAGCAATGGCGCCGATATCGTGAACGTTACCCGCGATTTTGTAAAGCAGAGCGGCATGTATATCGTAAAGCCAGTCCGTGGTGGCCTGGTTCACAAGATTTCCGTGACCAAGTAAATTTTACAAACGATCTTTCATAACACATCCCATACACTAAAGCGGTACCTGATTTACGTCGGGTGCCGTTTTTTTTTGCTTGTTTTGTCATGGACTTTTTATCCATAGTTGTTATGGTTTGATGTTTTCTTTTTGCTTACAACCCATATAGTTTTAAGGTGGGTTCGCGGAGTGGTGTCCGCTAACCTTAAAAATGAGGATGTGGATGTCTGGCAAAAAGTTCTTTGTCGCAGCATTTGCTGCGTTGACTGTATTTATGGGAAGTTCCTTTGGGATTCCTTCTCAGAATATCAATGTGAATGGTGCGAACCGTAATATGCTGGTTTACGCACCCGCTAATATCGAAAAAGATCGCCCCCTGATTATTCAGATGCATGGCATGAATCAGGATGCCCCCTACCAGCATGATGCGGCTAAGTGGGAAGAAATCGCGGATACCGCCCGATTTGTGGTGGTGTTCCCTAATGGCGAAAATAAGTCCTGGGATATTTCTGGCGACAAGGATGTGAACTTCCTGAAAGCAATCATCAATGAAATGTATACGAAATACGGAATTGATAAGAAACGCGTATATGTTTCAGGCTTCTCCATGGGCGGCATGATGAGCTATCACGCTGCTAACAAGATGAGCGACCAGATTGCTGCAATTGCTCCCGTGTCCGGCTACCCGGTTGGAAATCCCGCTCCCGCCAGCAAGCGCATGATGCCGATTCTGCATACTCACGGCACGACGGATCCTACGGTGAACTACAACAGCGCTGTTTCCTATTTGAAGCGTTGGGTGGAATACGAAGGCTGTTCCTCCAACTCCGAAAAGATTTCCCAATATCCAGTTGGCAAAACCACTTCTGCAGCCTCCATGGAAAAATGGAGCGGCTGTAAGGAAAATAGCGATATCCGTCTGATTTCCATTAAGGATAAGGGCCATTGGTATTCCATGGATTTGGCCAGCGTCAATACCTCTGACGAAATCTGGAATTTTGTAAAGCGCTTCTCTCTCGACGGAGCGGTAGCGGAAACGCCTGCCGTACCTCCTTTTGTTGAACCCACCAACCGCGACAGCATTTATAATGGTGGTTTCGATTCTACTGCGAATGCATGGACCCTCCAGAATCATGGCGATGGTAAGTCCGTTGGTTCTGTGAAGGATGGCAAGTATGTTCTTGATATTTCCGCTGTCGGGTCGCAGCCTTATACCGTGCAGCTGATCCAGCACAATCTTCATCTTGAACAGGGTGAATGGTACAAGGTCAGTTTTGAGGCCGGTGCCGATGCAGATCGTGTTCTTGAAGTGAACGTGGAACAGCACGAAGATCCTTGGGATAGCTATTTGACCGCGGTCCAGAATTTTGACGTTAGTACTTCCATGCAGCCCCTTTCATTCTATTTCCAGATGACCGCTGCGACGGACACCAATGCCCGCCTAAGCTTTAATGCGGCGACATCTACGGGAACCCTTATGCTGGATAATGTTTCCATTGAAAAGGTTGATGAAAATGATGTGCCCATGGTTCCCTGCTGCGAAACCGCTGTGCATGCGTTGAATTTGGATCGTAATGTTTTACGAACTTATGAAGTCTACGGTTTATCTGGTGCCTACCTTGGAAAGATTGATGCCTTGAATTTCAATGAAATGAAATCGAATGTACTTTCGCTGGTAAAAAAATCTGGCGTGTATATGGTTCGTTCAGGAAGTTCTGTGAAATCGATTCAGGTTGGTCGATAATATCTAGACAAAATGTCCATGAAATATTCTGGTAGGTTGGTGTTTTCAGTGACAGAAGTGGATAGTTTAATACCGAATTAAACAGGAGTGAAAAGATGTTCGGTTTGAAGAAACAGATGGGTCTTGCTGCAGCCGCTATGGCTGTAGCTGCCGTTACTGCAAATGCCCACCCAGATAGTCTGGTGCTTACGCCCCCTCTGGGCTGGAACAGCTGGAACGTATTCCACGAAAACATCAACGAAACCCAGATCAAGGAAGTGGCCGACGCCATGGTTTCTTCTGGCCTTCGCGATGCTGGCTATATCTACCTGAATCTGGACGACAACTGGATGGACACCAAGCGCGACGCCAATGGCGACCTCCAGAACCATCCCAAGACTTTCCCCAGTGGCATGAAGGCTCTGGCCGATTACATTCATAAGAAGGGCCTGAAGTTCGGCGTGTATGGCGACCGCGGTAAACGTACCTGCCATCATTACAACAGCAACTGGGTAAGCGAAAACGGCTCCTACATGCACGAAGAACAGGATGCCAAGAAGTTTGCCGAATGGGGCGTTGACTACCTGAAGTACGATAACTGCGACCCGGCTCCCGGCTCCAACCAGGAAGAAGATTACACCCGTATGTCCAAGGCTCTCCGCAATTCCGGCCGCGACATCGTGTTCAGCATTTGCGCCTGGGAATATAAGGACTGGATGCCGAAAATCGCCCATCTGTGGCGTACCACTTTCGATATTGGCCCCGAATGGAGATCTACCTCCTGGTACCGCGGCGTTTACGAAATTATCGATGCCAATGACAAGTACTGGAAGATTGCAAAGCCGGGTAACTGGAATGACCCGGACATGCTCGAAGTGGATAACAGAAACCTGACTTATGAAGAACAGAAGTCCCAGATGACCATGTGGTCCATTATGGCGGCTCCCATCATGATCAGTTCCGATGTCCGCAAGATGAGCGACCAGGTGAAGGAGCTTTACCTGAACAAGGATATGATTGCCATTAACCAGGATTCCCTGGGCGTGCAGGGACATCGAATTTCTAATGTAGATGGTAAGCAGGTCTGGACCAAGCCCTTGCGCAATGGTGACCTCGCTGTAGCTCTCCTGAATGACAATACCTCTACCCAGACTATCGAATGCGATTTCGCAGATATCGGTGTAACTGGTGAAGTGGAAGTTCGCGATGCCTGGCAGAAGAAGGATTTGGGCAAGCTGAACCATGTCTCTGTTGAAGTTCCTGCCCACGGTTCTGTATTGCTCCGCTTGATTCTTGAACCCGTTCCCCGCGAACCGTTCAAGGGCAAGGCCTTTGCAATCCCCGGCAAGATCGAAATGGAAGATTTTGACGTTAGCGGTATCGGCCAGGGTAACGTTTCCTATAGCGATGGCGATTCCGAAAATCAGGGCAACAGCGATTACCGTAAGGGAACTCCCGTAGACATTTATGAAAAGACTGACGGCCGCATTGTAATTGGTTACAACCAGAAGGGTGATTGGCTCGAATATACAGTTGATGTTGCCGAAACAGGTGAATACACTTTGGGCGCCTATGTGGCTTCTGCCAACGAAACTTCCAGCTTCAAGTTCTCTGTAGACGGTACTGACATTACCGAAGAAATCTCCGTGCCCAAGGGTGAAGGCGATGATAATTACGATGACTACAACCTGGTTGAAAAGAAGGTGAACTTGACCAAGGGCGAACACATTCTCCGCTTTACTGTTACTAGTGACTGGATGGATATTGACTATGTTCAGTTCGAGGGTAGTGGTACAGCTCGCATTGGTAAGAAGGTGGCTCAGAGCCGTTCTGCCGGTCTTGTGAAGGGCGAACGTAACGCCTATTCTCTGACGGGCCGAAATCTGGGCCGCGAAACAAAGAAGCGTTCCAACGGCATGTATCTGCTTCGCTAAAAAAACAAGTCAGATTGATTTTGGTTCCTTTGACAAAATGTCAAAGGAACTTTTTTTTTGTTTGCGTTTTTTACCGCTGTGAAAAATATCTTTAGACTTGTAAACAGGATTGTGGTGGTTCCGTTTACGGTTGGTGCGTCGTGGTTGACGCAATTGAGAGGATATTATGGGGAAATTGGTTTCCGTTGCAGCATTTGCTGCTGTTTTTGCCGTTAGCTCCTTTGCGGTAACGAATCAGTTCCGCGGTACGAACTGGGCTGATAAGCGTGACAATTTCGTCTCCGATGTGCTGAAACTTTCCGGCATGACCGGCACTGAGGACTACCAGGCCGCCTACGCGCTGTCCGACCGCGTCATGAGCCAGTTCGTAGAAAAACTGGGCATCAACAGCCTGCGCATTCCTATTAACGAACCTACCGCTTTAAAGGCCTGGAGCTCCTATAAGGGCATTATCGACGGTATTCTGGCTCACGGTCGTATGCTCGTTGGCTACTGGGGCCCTGCACAGCCCGCCGGCCCCAAGAACATGGATGACTGGTGGAAAATGTGGGATACCGTCATCAAGGAATACGGTGACAATCCCAATGCCTATTTCGAAATTTTCAACGAACCCCACATGTACACCAAGGACGAACTTCGTAGTCTGTACGCAAAGTGGCTGGCTCGTTACCCGGATGTTCCTCGTGACCATGTTTTGCTGGATGGTACGGGCCTTGCATGGAATGTGCCCGAAATCGCCGACGATTCCCGTTTTGATGGATGCCTTTTCGCAGTGCACGAATACACCTTCTGGAACATGAGCATTACTACCGAACAGGGCTGGATGAACAGTTTCAAGGGCAAGGTGGGCAAGTACGCCGACCGCACCGTGGCAACCGAATGGGGTGGCGCTATGGGCCCTGGCGACAAGAACGGCGTTCATTACGAGATCATGGATTACAACGATCCCAATCCCACCAACTACTTCATGGCCTACATTCGCGGTATGTCCGAACAACTTCGTGAATGGCAGATGGGCAGTTTCTACTGGGTTGGCCTCCGCGATGGTGACTGGTACAGTATGGTAACCCGTTCCGGTGAAGGAGCCAATACCAAACTTGAAATCGTGAACCAGTCTGGCGTAGACCGTATGCAGTATTCCTGGACGGATACTGTTGAGACGACTCCTGCCGTTCAAGAACCGTTTGACGGAATCATTGCGTTGCCCGGAAAAATTGAAGCTGAAAATTATGACAAGGGCGGAAACCGTGTTTCCTTCTACGACAAGGATGCTTCAAACCAGGGAAATGTCTATAGGGATGATGCTGTGGATATCGTTGGCTTTGGCTGCTCCGACTCCCTGAATACCAAGGATTGCGAAGGCTATTCCTTGGGCTATACCCAGGTGGGTGAATGGCTGGAATATTCTGTGAACGTTGGAGCCCATGATTCTCTTGTCGGTTCTGCCCGAGTGGCTAGCGGTCTCGAGGGGGCAGGCTTTATCCTGTACATCGACGACAAGACGGTGACCGATACGGTCAAGATTCCCAAGGGCGGAGATTGGGTAACCTATTCCGAAATCGAATTCCCCGTGTCTGAAATCGCCGAAGGGGAACATGTGCTGAAGCTACAGTTTACGGGTGCTTACGGCAATGTGGACTGGGTCAGTCTTGGAGATCCGAATGCGGTTGTCGGAACACGCCTGCAATTTAACGTGGCTACTCCGCAGAACTATTCAGTCTTTACCGTAAATGGAAATTATGTGGGGACTGTGTACGGTTTGTCTGCGGGTATTGCGGAACAGGTTCGCGGGCTTGTGAAAAATCCTGGAATTTATGTGGCGAAACCCGCTTATGGTCCCGCTGTAAAGTTTAATGTGAAGTAGCTGCCGGCTGTATACAGACGTTTTGGTTATATTTTAACCCATGAAGACGTCTATTCATAGCAAAATCCTAAGATTAAACCTCTCCGTATTGCTGCTCTGCGCAGTATTCGTGGGAGGTTTTGGCATTTTGTGTGCTAGTCATTTTGTCAAGGACGACACCCAGGAACATCTGCAGTTGATCAGCCAGAGGGAATCAGCCCGCATTTCTGCCAGGTTGCAGAATATCGAGCAGTATGTGAAGACCGTATCTTATGTGGTGTTGGATGGGCTTGATGATTTGGATGAATTGAAGGATACCTTGCGCCAGCAAGCGTTTACGGATTACAACCTGAATTTTATGCGGGCGACCATCCATAACGTGAATAGTGCTGTGGCTGTGTATTTGCGTTATAATCCCAAGTTTACGCCTCCCACTTCTGGGGTTTTTCTGGCCAAGACAAGTAAGAACGGAAACATCCTGAAGCAGGTCCCGACCGATTTTTCAAAGTACGATCCCAGCGACATCGAACATGTGGGTTGGTATTACGTCCCCGTTATTTCGGGTAAACCCATCTGGATGGATCCTTACGAAAATAAGAATGTCGATATTTACATGATATCCTATGTGATGCCCTTGGTCAAGTTCGGAACGGAAGTTGGCGTTGTTGGTGTTGATATCGACTTTGGGTATCTGACTTCAGAAATCGCGAGCATTTCATTCCTTGAGTCTGGATATGCCTACCTGGAAAACAAGAATGGAACTGTAATTTATCATCCGTCTCTGTCGAGAGGTTCTAGGGTTCCTGATAATTTCCGCAGGGTCTGCGTGAAGAGAGTCCTTTCTAATGGGATGGTGCTTGTGCTAGAAGTTCCAGCCTCCGAGACCAATATGCAGCGCGATGCACTGGTTGCCGAAATTATGGGCTTTACTTTTATAATCCTTCTTGTTTTCGGTTTGATTTCTGTACGTATGGCCCGCTCTATTACAGAACCTCTGACGGCGCTGACTGAATCCGCCAATCAAATGGTTGCCGGAAATATTGATGTTTCGCTGGAATTCCATTCTGATGATGAAGTGGAGGATCTTGCCCATAATTTTGCTGCAATCCGAAAGTATGTGAAGGAGTATATGGGTTTTGTAAGGGGCGTGGCCTTTAAGGATGGCCTCACTGGGGTGCGCAATAAAACGGCCTTTGATACTTTTTTGGCAGACCTGCAGAATAAGGTGAACATGTTTGCCGTTACGGAATTGGGCTTTGTCTCGTTTGATGTGAACAACTTGAAAAAGGTAAATGAATGCAGCGGCCATGATCATGGTGATTTGCTCTTGCAGAACGCTTGCCAGATTATTTGCCAGGTGTTTGGCCATAGTCCCGTATTCCGTGTTGGCGGAGACGAATTTGTGGCTGTCCTCCAGTATGAAGACTACAGAAACCGCGAGGCTCTTCTGGCTGAAATGGACCGCAAGATGGCTGCTACCCGTTCCGAAGATTCTGCTCCCTGGGATCGCATCTCTATTGCCAAGGGACTTGCCGTCTATAACTGTTACACGAACGAACCTCTTGTTGATGCGGTGCAGCGTGCCCATGACGCCATGTACGAAAATAAGAGAGCGATGAAAAGTTTCGGTTAAAAGCTATATTTGGCATCGTTAAATTAGCCTCCCGGCATTTGACCGGGATTTTTTGAAATTGGTAAGTATATGCAGAACGAATTCGATAACGCCCTGGAAGGATTGCTGAACTTTAAGCCCGTTGACAGTCAGTCCGCTGACCGTTACAATGAACTTTTCAAGCAGTTGATTTCATCTTCTATGAAGATTTGTAGCGAGACGGATTATGCTGCCCTTGTCAAGCAGAAGGCCGACTCTGTAGAAAAGAAGTATGGTGTCAAGATGGAAACTTCTGACGATGAAGGTGACGTGTATAAGAAATTGCGTGAAGTCGTCCGCTTTGAGATGGCTCGCGAATCTATTCTGAATAACAGGGAGCATGAAGTCTGCTGTACTGAATCTAATTTCAGGAATGCCGTGGGTAAGTTCCGTGGCGAGTTAGAAAAGATTGTTCCCGAGTCTCAGATGGAAGTGCTGGAATCCATGTCCCAGTCGTTGTATTCCGACTTTACCAACTTCTTTGTCTGTGCCTCTATGGATTTGATCGCAGACGCAAAAATCTATCAGATGAAAGAATTCCGTCCCTTACAGCTGAATGCCATGGGCAAGGAAATCCGCACCTATGTAAACGTCATCAAGCAGCAGAATGCCAAGCCCCAGAAATCCCAGGTCGTTACGGACTGGTTCAGGAGTGTAATGGTGTTGCCCGCCTTCCTGTTTAGAAAGCTGTACGGTGTCAGCTTTGTAGAAATGTTTGAAGTGCCTCAGAAACTGGTAGACGATGTGGCCCACACTTTCAATATCTTCCAGAAGAATTTCGAGGCTTTTACCGCAGGCGATGAATACAGAATCCTTCATGAATTCCTGAGGGCTCTGAATCTGGAAAACTGCTTTACGGTTCGCATTAAGATCGGTGACCAGAACCGAAAAGCAGACAAGGCTAAGGTGAACTGATTTTCTATTTCTGTTTGCGCTTGATGCCTGTATTCAAGACTCGGAGTTCGGAATGCCCGTCTTCGAATCTGAACAGGATTCTCCAGGTGTAGACTCCGGTTCCGGCGAGTCGTCCTTCTGACGAACGCTGGTTCCAGCTGATGAATCCAACCTTGTAACGGTGCTCGCTGCTACTGCGGCTTTCCATTTCCATTTCGCCGTTTGAGCCGAATTCCTGGTTGAAGGTGGCAAGCACCTGGGCCATTCCATCGTAAATGGTGACAGAGACCTTATAGGGGGCGATTGTCCATACCTCTACGCTAGAAATAGAATCGGGTTGAGTTTCCCATTCGTCCTGACCGTCGGGAATCCATTCGACAGGTTGGCCTAAGCCGCTGACAGAGGGGTTGCTCCTGATCTTGTAAAGATAGGTGGCGATGTCGGTGCCGGTAGCCTCTACGCCTCCGCGGCCCATAGCGTTTCCTGCTTCATCCTGATAAGGGGCCTGATGGTCTGTGATGATGCAGTTGCCTACGTTTACGACGCGGTCTTTCAGAAGTAAGGTCCACACCAATCCCGATGAATCCTTTTTCGGAATGCTCAGCAGATTGATGGGGTGGGAAACTGTATCTTCGCAGTTTTCTGAATATCGGAACAGTTTTTGCCAAGGTTCCCTATCTTCAGATTTTTTTGATTTCTTGGAAGAGGTCGTTTCTTTTACTTCGATAGGTTCTGACAGTTTGACGATTAATGTGTCGGGGTAGATTTCGTTGATTCCGCCCATGTCGTTGTTTATGGCGAATTCGCCGGGGCGCTTCTGGGCGCTGACAACAACTGCGCCAATCTTGTCCCTGATTTTCAGTTTCTGCGTCTTGCCCCTTTTCTTGTGAAGGATTCTCAGGTAGGGTGAATTCTTTGCGCTGGTAAGGCCATATTTGAAGGGCTCCAAATTGGCTGTAATCCAAAGGGAATCGCTTGAAATTTCCACGTTGTTCTGGGTAACGCTTCGCCAATCTCCATCGGGGCTATTCCAGAACAAGGTGTCGATGCCGGCGATCTTTTTCAGAAGCTTTTCCTGGAAACGGATCTTTATAAAGTCTGCGGTACCATCCAGATTCAAATCATATATTTCGGCCTTGTCCGCTACACGGGTGGAATCTTCTTCGGGGATATCCTCTTCCTCTTCAATAGGTTCTTCGCAGGCGTTGATGAATGAATTCCTGAAGGTTTTCCAGCGGGTGGTAACGCCAGCCTTGTCAGTGGCTCTCAGGTAGAATTCAACGCTATCACCTTGGAATAAACTTGACGGAATTTTTACAGACCAACGGTTTTCGCCGGCCAGGTGACTAAGGGCTTTGCCGTTGAAGACAACCATGTCGGAATTCTTGTAGAACAGTCTGGCTTCGTAAATGCCGTCATTGTCCAGGATGTTAAAGGAGAAGGTTGCCTTTCCGTTAGAAGTGTCTGCGCAGTTGTAAACCATGGAAACGGAAGGTGCCTGGTTGTCAATGGGAATGGTGTAGGGTTGCGCGGCGGGGTTGCTGACATTAGGGCCGCGGCCCATTAGACCTGTCGTGTCAGCGGCTATGATGTAGAAGTTGATTCCCGGAGCCACGGCCATGGAGTCGCTAACCACAAAACGCCACAAGTTGCCAGAAACATTTTCCATGTCATAAGGGCTGAAGGATCCTTGGGGGATGCCTGCATGACGCAAGTAGATTCGGGCGTAGTCCACGTCGCTCTTGGTGGTAATGCGAGCCTCGATAACAATGGAGTCGCCTGCGGCTTGCTTTTTGCCGATGAGGGCCTTGGTGGAGTCCGTTAGACGGATAATGGGTGGCGTAAAATCTTCACTCCAGGTGGCGGTTTTCTGAGAAGCGTTTTCCAGGAATTTGACGTTCACTGAAACGGTATGGACGTCTCCGTCAAGAATCATATCGGGGCTTCGGTAACAGACAACGTAGCGGGTCTGTACGGAGGTTCTGACTTCGGAATAGATGGAAGCCAATTGTCCTGCGGTAGGTGCGTTAGTGTAGGTGCCTCCAGTAGCTTCTGCCAATTCTTTCAGGGGAACTTCGTAGTTGCCGCCGATGCCTACAGAATAGATGGTGGTATTTAGACTTTTGGCGTAATCGATTACTTCGTCGCTGGAAATGGTTTCGGATCCGTTATCGCCGTCAGAGAAAATGATGACTGCCGTTGGGTTGGTTTCGCCAAAGACCTGTTCTACGCCGTAATAGGCTCCGGTCTTGATGTTGGTCCCGCCGGATGCTGTAAGCCGGTCAACGGCATTCATCAGCAATTCCTTATCCGATGTCATGGTCTGGTGGACCTTGTAATTGCTTCCGCCAGAGAAGCCTACGATTGCCGTTCTATCGTATTGGCCCATATCCGAGATGAATTGACGGATGGATTCCTTGGCTTCGGTAATTCTTGTTCCCGACATAGATCCGCTTTCATCAACGACCAGGGCCACGGAAACGCCTCCCACCTGCTCCATAGTGGAAACCTGGGTGGGAACACTTTTGCCATCCTGGAAGATTTCGAAGTTTTCTGCGGACAAGTTCTGGATGGGGTTCCCTGTTTTACTGTCGCTTGCCGATACGGAAACGCAAACGCCCGGATGTTCGTTCAAGTTGATGTCCAGGATGCTTACGGCGGTAACCGTACTGGAGTCCAGCTCGAAATTCGGGCGGATGGTGCATTGTCTGGAAGTGGGCTTGATTCTCGTGGTGGCGGAATCCTTGCTTGCGAAAGTGGCTGTTCCGGTTACCAGTTCCCAGGACTTGAATTTGTAGCCGCCATAGGGAATCGCGGTCAAGGAGGTGTCAAAGCCGGGGTAAGTTATGATTTCGTTTTTAGGGAAGACTCTGCCGTTACTTGATTCTGAAACGATAACTGTGACGGGAGTCTGTTCGCTGATGGTGAAACCCGGGTTTTTGAATCCGTATGCGCTGCTCAGCTTAACTTCAAAATAGAGGGGGACTCCGGGTGTTCCTGAAACTTGGGCTTGGAAAGTGTTGCCAACTGCAACCCAGGATCGCGTAGAGTTGCTCAAGGTGGAATCGGTTCCCCAGTGATTGATGGTGTATGACGTAGTCGAATCAAACGCGATACCCAGCATGTGCTTTAAGGTGTCTGTGGGAGTCCACTTGAACAAGACAGAAGTACGGAGACTTTCGCTGTAGAAGTCCTTATAGAAGTCGTAATGCTTCTTGACTGTAGACAAGGTCTTGAAGACGCCTTTCTTGAATACAGCCTTGATTGTGGAGGAATCCCTGATAATGACCACGGTTCCGTTACTTAGGGAATCTTTGATGGTTGCCTTTCCCTTGATGACTCTCCAGTGGTCAAACCGGTTGTGTTTGGAAGAAGAAATTCGGATGGGATAGGCCACGTTTGTGTAGGCCGACGAGTAACCGCTGGGGGAGGCTGTTCCCAAGGAATCTGTGATGATCGTCAGGGAGGCTGTATTCTGGGAATAGCTGATCCAGAAGGGATCGTCCTGATAGTTGCTGTAATAAGATTTCACTGAGTAGAAAATGGAATCTCCTGCGTTCATGTTCAGTGTGTCTATCAGGATGCTTGATACGTAGCTGAATAAGGTGTCTGCAGTACTGAATGCTGAAGATTTGTATCGGGTGATTTGTAGGGCTCTTTCGCTGTAATCTACGACAGGGCGTGATATGGCGATGGTGTACTTTCCTGCCTTTGGGGCTACGAACTTGAGACGGACTTCCTTGTTGTATGAAGCGTTGCTGAAGCTGTGATCGTTAAAGTCGTACGAAACGGGCGTTGCGATGATGGGATAGACCTGGCCCAGCCTATAGACGGCCTTTATGCGGCAATCGCTGTTGATGACCAGTTTTGTGCTAGCTTTCTTGGGGTCGAGAACGGAGCATTGCCCGCTTGTCACTTCCCACTTGGAGAATATGTAGTCGTTGCGGCTGTAAGCGGATAGGCTGAGAGAGTCTCCCTTGATGTGGGAGTAGTCGTAATTTTTCTGGTTGCCGGAGATGTAGATGTATCCTTGCGTGGAGTCGATGTCTGCATCCACCTTCAGCGCTTTCTGTACGCTTACGTTTATTGTCTCGGCCGGGTCTGAATATTGGTCCAGCAAGAAGTAGTAGGTTTTCCCCTTTTCGGCGGTAAAGGCATGGCCGTTGCCGTTATAATTGTAGGTGCTGCTCTTGCTGCGAGAAAACAGGCTGTCGTCCTGATAAGAAAGTATGTGTATGGTATTTTGGGTGTTGTACGAGATTGTATAATTGCTGGAATCTGTGGCGACGAACTTGAAACGTATGCCGTAATAACCGTCTTTAGTGGCGGATCCGTTTTTAGGGGTGCTGTAAGAGGTCGGCTTACTTGTCAGGGTGTACATCTCGCCCAGTTTCAACTTGTAACCAATAGTAGCCTGGGCCGTAGAAGGTATGAATAGGGTACTTTTGAGGGAGGAGTCTGCGAAAGTACCTTTGCCCGATATGACGTACCAGTTGACCAGTTGGGAGTCTGCCTTGACGCTTACCGATACAGAAAGGGTGTCGTTGATTCCGACGGTGTCGGGCCTGGTCTTGCCCTGGGTGGTGACAATGGCGGCGTCCATTGCCTGGATGAAGAGGGAATCCTTGTAATCGTAGTATGATTGCTTGTCTTTGAAATACCAGGAGTCTCCCTTCTTGCCCTTGACTGGGACGAAGGAATAGCGGTAGAGGCTTCTGTTCCCTTTTGAGGTCGTGAAGGTGGAATCGTTTTCGTATGAGTAGAAATAATGGGTCCTGCTCTTGGGGCTGCCCTTGATCACGTGGAGGTTCGTGTCTGGGAAGACGTAGCGGAACCATATGCCGTTTTCTGGCTTGACGTCATAAAAATCGCGGTCGGTGTCGTAGCCTGTACGCTTGGTGGTGATGTCGTAAATTTTGCCGGGTTCGCACTGGAGTTCCAGCTTTGTGTTCCCGTAGAAATAGGCGCTAAACTTATAGGTGATGTTATCGTATGCGCGAAGGGAATCGGAAGTGTATTTCCAACCGGCGGGGCGGTACCCCTCTTTCCCGTATCCGAAAAAAGTCTGCTTTGTGCCGACGACCACTTTGCCGGAGGAGCCGCTGGTGTAGCAATTTTTCGACGCTGAAGTGACGGTCAAATTTTTTGTGGTGGCCGTAAGGGTGCTGTAGCTGACTTTGAAGTTTTCCAGCGTATCGGCGTACCAGTAGTTGTTCACCTTGTAGAAGAGGCTGTCGCCAGCATTTACCGCCACAGAGTCCTTGAAGGTGGAATAGAAGTAGGTGGTTAAAAAGTTGGCGTTGTAGGACGAGTCTGTCTTTATGATCTTAAACTCTTTGTCGGGGGCGTCGGTCTGGAAATTGATGGTATAGGTGCCTGTGGTGGGTGCGACAAAGATAAGTCTGACCCCTTCGTTGGAATAGTTGGTGGAACCTAGGAAACCATTATTCTTGACGTTGTATTCTGTGGCGGTGGCGGAAATCTTGTAGGTGGAGCCTGCAGCAAAAGCACCTGCCGTAAAAACAGCAGATGCGGCTAGACTAATAATACACACTCCTAAGACACGCCCGAAAAAATTCTTGAGACTCAAGGTTGACCTCAGAGATTTTTGAGATTTTTATGCGGACAAGGCGAAATTTAGAAATAGGGCCCTTGGTCGCAAACTTTTTTTTGAAAACAAAAATGTGACGGAAATGCTACGGGGTAGGGGTGAACGTGGGGATGTCTAAGCAAACTATAACAAAGAAAAAATTTACACACTTTTGAGTGTGCAAATGGATAGTAATTCTATTTGGAATAGGCGTTTTAAGTTCTTGTTTCGGAAATTTTACTCTTGGACTGTTTATCAAAAAGTCTGCATTTATAAAAATTCTTAAACATTTTAAAAAAAACAAGCCCCAGCATATGCCGGGACTTGTAGGGGGTTAGGAGGATAACAACAAAACTTGTCATTCAAGTTTGGAGTTGTCCATAATATAGTAATGTTTTATACGAAATTAAGTTATTTGGTAAAATTTAATCAAATTAATTAAAAAATATGTTTTTGGTCTAGTTTTTGACGCGTAAATCGTCTGACTTGGAGTGTTGACAACTTGTCCATGGGATGTTTTGTAGGGGCAATTCTTTTTGCCCTGCATAGAAATATCTTTTAGGATGTGGTTGGTATATCCGTGTGGTAACGGAAAAAGCGAGGAAGTATGGCTTTTAAACATGTTTTTGGTGGCGCAGTTCTGGCTTGCGCATCTATCTTTGGCCTGGCTCAGGCTGCGACTCAGGCTACCTTTTATGTGGCTCCCGATGGCAGTGATGCCGCGAAGGGTACCAAGGACGCCCCTTTTAAGACGATTACGGCTGCCCAGAAGGCGGTTCGTGCTATCAACGGCTCCATGACCGGCGATATCGAGGTCATTCTCCGGGAAGGTACCTACCAGCTGACCAACACCGTGAACTTTACCGAGGCTGATGGCGGTCAGAACGGCTATTACGTCCGTTATAAGGCTGCCGATGGCGAAAAGCCCCTGATTACCGGTGGTATGCCCATTACCGGCTGGACTATCCATGACGAAAAGAATAACATCTGGAAGGCAGAAAACGTAGATGGCCGTTTCCGCCAGCTGTATGTGAACAACAAGAAGGCCGTTCGCGCTTGCTACCCCAACATGGTCAACGACATGGACCATGATTTTAGGCGCCTGACCAAGGTGGACTCCGCTGGCCGCGCTTTTGATGTTTCTACCGACGATGTAAAGATGATCAAGGATGCGGACAATGTGGAAATCCACTTGATGATTGCCTGGTCCGAAAATATCCTCCGTCTGGAAAAGATTCAGAATAACGGTGGTACTTCCAAGTTGATTCCCAAGGATCCGGAACGTACCCGCCTCTTCCACCGCGCCTACCCTATGCTGGGTACCGCCTTTGCCAGCAATCCGCCCAAGCAGCAGGCTTTCTATCTCGAAAACTCCTACGATTTTATTGACGCCCCGGGTGAATGGTTCCTGGACGAAAAGGAACATGTGCTTTACTACAAGGCCCGCGAAGGCGAAAATATGGGCTCTGCAGTTGTTGTGGCTCCCCGTGTCAATACCCTGTTTAACGTTCTGGGTAAGGATACCAAGAACAAGGTGGGCTATATGGCATTCGAAGGCCTGTACTTCGGCCATTCCAATTACCTGCGCCCCAGCGATGAAGGCTTCCTGGATCTGCAGGCCGCAAACTTCAATATCGATGTCTTGGCTGACCCGGGTCGCGGAAACTGGGAAAATTTGAACAGCAATAAGTTCCTGCTGTGGCGTCCGGATGCCGCATTCCGCGTAGAAAATGCCCATCATTTCAAGGTCCAGGGAAACGTTTTCTCCCAGATTGCCGCAACGGCACTTGATTTTGTTAGCGGTACCAATGACGATATGATCCAGGGCAACGCCTTCTTCGATATTGGCGCTGCTGGTATCATGATCGGTAAGTTTGCCCAGGACTCCCTCACCGAAATTCACGAAGCCTACAATCCTACCGATAAGGAAGAAATCAGCACCCGCGATACCATCAAGAACAACTTGGTCAATAACGTGACTACGGAACATCAGGGTGCTGTTGGTATTGGCGCTGGTTACCCCCGCTTTGTGGAAATTGTCCATAACGAAATTTCCTATACGAACTACTCCGGCATTTCCGTTGGTTTCGGCTGGACCAAGAAAGAAACGGCCATGACCAATAACCATATTAACTGGAACGAGATTCACCATATCGCTCGTCTGCTTTGCGACGCAGGTCCGATTTACACTTTGTCTAACCAGGGTGTTGGTGGTGAAATCCAGTACAACTATATTCACGATAACACCACTTCCAAGTGGGCTGACTACTGGAATGTGCCCATCTACCTGGATGAAGGTACCAGCGGCTTTACCATCAAGGAAAACGTGTTCAAGAATGCCCAGGGTGGTGTAGGCCAGAACCAGGCAGGAACCAATACAATTAACCAGACTGGTAATTACTGGAACCAGAATACTGCAGACAATGCCGGTATCGAAAAGGATTTCAAGTACATCAAGGAAATCACGGAAATTCCGCTGCCTGATTTCTCCAATACGGTGCCCCAGGCTCCTTTCGGTGGCGTGGCCGCAGCTATCCCGGGCGTAATCCAGCTCGAAAACTACGATGAAGGCGGTCAGAGCGTTTCCTTCAGCGACAAGGATTTCATCAACGAAGGTAACGTATACCGCGAAGATGGCGTAGACGTTGTGGGCTATGGCTGCTCCGACACCTTGAATACCGAAGATTGCAAGGGCTATGCCATTGGTTACACCAATCCTGGCGAATGGCTGGAATACACCGTGAACGTGGCTGAGGATGGCGAATACCTGTTCCGTGCCAATGTGGCTAGCGGCCTGGATATGGCAAGTTTCCGCCTGTTCATGGATGGCAAGGCCATTACCGATACCATTGCGATCCCCCAGGGCGAAGACTGGGTGACCTACGATTCCATCGATGGTAAGACGGCGAAACTGACTAAGGGTGAACATGTGCTCCGTGTGGCCATTACCGGTACATACGGCAACCTGGACTGGATCAAGTTCGCTCTGACCGAAGAAGAACTGAACGCCATGGGTATCAAGTCGGTGAATTACGGAATCAGCTTGGATTTGAACAGCGTTGGTGCCTACAAGGTGTATACCGCTCAGGGCCGCCTCATGGGCTACGTGAATGCAAATTCCGCCCGCGAAGCTCAGAATGCCGCCCGTGCCATGATTCATGATGCCGGCATCTACATGGTGAAGGCTCCCAACGGATCCGCCTTCCGCATGAAAGTGAAGTAGTTTTTTAAGGAATGAAACATTGTTATCCCATTGACAACTTGTCAATGGGATTTCTTCTTTCTGTTGGTCGGTTAGCGGTTCCTAAAGATATTTTTATAAAAAAACATAAAAGGGTATGGTATTGTATGAAAAAGAGTTTCAAGAAGTGGATTGCTCCGGCCGCATTCGGCCTGTTTGGCTTGGGTCTAGTGCCCTCTGCCATGGCTGATAATCCGATTATCCAGACGTACTATTCCCCGGACCCGGCTCCGGTTGTGTTTGGCGATACCCTTTGCTCCTATTCCGGTAACGACGAAGGTGGTTCCTTCTTTACCATGCACGGCTGGCGTGTTTCCTGCACCACCGATATGGTGAACTGGACCGATATGGGTACGCTGATTCTGGAAGCTGGTGATTTTAACGGCAGCGCCAAGAAGAATGGCGACTGGGCTGCCCAGGTAATCCGTCGTAAGGATGCCAGCGGCAAGTACAAGTATTACTACTACGTTACAGTGGAATCAACCCGTGGTGGCCGCGCCATTAACGTGGCTGTTTCCGACACCAAGGAAGGTCCCTTTAAGGATGCCTTGAATGGTAAGCACTTGGCTGGCCCCAACTGGGACTACATTGATCCGACTGTATGGATTGATGACGATGGCCAGGCTTATCTGTACTGGGGTAACCCCAAGCTTTATTATTGCCCTCTTAAGGAAAACATGATCGAATGTGCCACCGACGTGAAACTTACCGACATGTCTAGCTTTAACGGCAAGTATACCGAAGGTCCGTGGATCCATAAGCGCGGCAACAAGTATTACATGATTTACGCTGCAAGCGGTGTTCCTGAATCTATTGACTATTCCTGGAGTGACAAGCCCACTAGCGGCTGGCAGTATAAGGGCACTATTATGCCTAGCGGCGAATCGGGTGCCGCATTTACAGTTCATTCCGGCATTGTGGATTTCCAGGGCCGTAGCTTCTTCTTCTATCATAATCAGCGCCGTGTTCCTGGTGCAGGTGGCTATTCCCGTACTTCTGCAGTGGAGGAATTCACCTGGGGTGCTGATGGTACCATTCCTACCATTCACATGACGGATGAAGGCGTCAAGACTCCTATCAAGAATCTGGACCCGTACGAAAAGGTACAGGCCGAAACCAAGGCTTGGATGGAAGGCATCAATCTAGATAAGAGCGGTGGTTATACCATTATCAAGAATGTTGAAACCGAAGGTAAGACTGTTTACCTTACCAATATGAATGCGGGTTCCTGGACTAAGGTCCGTTCTGTGGACATGAGCATGGGTGCCGATGATATTGTGGTCTGCACCAAGGGCGGCTCTGGTGTGATTGAACTTCACTCCGGTTCTGCAACTGGTCCGCTGATGTCTACCATCGAGGTTCCTGCAAGCACCGATTGGCAGGAAAACTCCTTTAAAGTGACCGGTGCCGAAGGCATTGGAGACTTGTATTTCGTATTTAAGTCGGGCAACTTCAAGTTTGACTACTGGTACTTTGAAACTTCTGCAACCGCTGTTCCTCAGGAACCGTATCTGGGTGCTGCATTCGCAATTCCCGGTAAGATCCAGGCCGAGAATTTCGACAAGCCGGGTGTGGGTCGCGGTAACAGTTCCTACATGGACAAGGATGCTGAAAACCATGCTTGCTCCGGAGACGATCTTTCTGAATGTTCCGACTACCGTGATGGCACTGGCGTTGATATTTACAAGAAGAAGGATGGCCGTATCGCTATCGGCTTTATCCAGGAAGGCGAATGGCTGGAATACACCGTGGATGTGGCCAAGGATGGTGATTACACCATGTATGCTGCGGTGGCATCTGCAGGTGGCTCTACCTTCAAGCTTTCTATTGACGGTGAAGATATTACCTCTGACGTAGAAGTTCCCGCCGCCAAGGAAGAAGGAAGTTACAGCGAATACGCCAAGGCAAAGGCCAATGTGAAGCTGACTGCGGGTAAGCATATTCTTCGCTTTACCGCTACCGGCGACTGGTTCGATGTGGACTACTTCAACTTTGAATCTGGCAAGGATGCTGAAGACAGCTCTCCCATAGGTAATGAATCTAATGATGAGGAAGTCTCTATTGGATCTCGTGTTCAGTTCGTCAAAATTCAGCCGGCTTCTTATGAAGTGTTTAGCATGAACGGCAAACTGATTGGCAATGTGGAATTGTCTGCAACCGAGGCTGTTTCCATTTCGCAGGAAATGAAGTCTGCAGGATTTGTTCGCGGTGTATACCTGCTCCGTGGCGTAGGCGTTAATGCCATGCAGAAAGTTCAGGTGAAGTAAAAATCTTTTGATACTCCGAAAGGGAGTTTTGGGGAAAGTCTCAGTCTTCGGACTGGGACTTTTTTTGTCCATAATGGACGCTTTTGGACAATCTGTCAATGAGATTTTCACAACAGATATTTCGCTACCTCTTTAAAAGGGGTATTTTTTTATTGGTTGGTAATAAAGCGAGGACCTTATGAAAAAAGGATTGGTTTTGTGTGCTGCATTGGCTTCTGCCGCAGCGGTTATGGCTCAGCCTAACAATGAATGGAATGGCAAGCCCACGGTGTTCGGAGTAAATACTCTTACACCCCATGTGACTTCCATGCCTTACAGCACTTTGGAAGAAGCTCTGAAAATGGACCGTCGTGCTTCTGAATGGTATCAGACCTTGTCTGGCACGTGGAAGTTCTTTCATGTGAATGCACCTGCTCAGCGTAACAACGAATTCTACGGCGATACCTACGATGTTTCCAAGTGGGACGATATCCCGGTTCCTGGTAACTGGCAGATGTATGGTTACGATCATCCCATTTACAGTAATGTAATTTATCCCTGGAGCAAGAACGACTGGATCAGCCCTCCCGAAGCTCCCACCAAGTTCAATCCCGTTGGACATTACCGTCGTGACTTTACCGTGCCCAAGGCTTGGGACGGCAAGCGTATCCGTCTCCATTTCGAAGGCGTGGAATCCGCCTACTATGTCTGGGTGAACGGTAAGTACGTGGGCTATAGCGAAAACTCCTTCACCGATCACGAATTTGATATTACAGACAAACTTCGTAGCGGTACCAACAATATTTCTGTGCAGGTGTTCCGCTGGTGTGATGGCTCCTGGATGGAAGACCAGGACTTTATCCGTCTGGCCGGTATTCATCGCGATGTCTATATCTATGCTACTCCCAAGACTCACATTCAGGATTTCCAGGTCAATGCGTCCCTGGCTAGCAATTACAGCGATGGTACCCTGGATGCAAGCGTCTGGGTAAGAAATACTAGCGGTTCTGCATCCGGTTCCTACACTTTGGAAATGGGCGTGTATAATGCCGCCGGTACCGCTGTGGCTACCGACAAGGCTACTGTTTCTGTTGCCGCCGGTAAAGAAGAAAAGGTTTCCTTCAGCAAGACCATTACTTCTGTCAAAAAGTGGGCTTCTGAAACTCCCAACCTGTATACCTTTGTGTTGACCCTTAAGGATGGCTCTGGCAAGACCGTGCAGGTGGAAAGTAACCGCATCGGTTTCCGCAAGGTGGAACTTAAGAAGGATGGCAACGGCATTACCCGTTTCTATGTGAATAATTCTCCGGTGATCTTGCGCGGTGTGGACCGTCACGAAATCGATCCGGATTATGGTCATACCATGAGCTATGAACTGATGGAAAGGGATGTCTTCCTGATGAAACAGTTCAATATCAATGCTCTCCGTATGTCTCATTATCCCAATGACCCCCGTATGTACGATCTTTGCGACAAGTACGGCATCTACGTCATTGACGAAACTAACCTGGAAACTCATGGTGCCAACGATAAGGTTCCCAAGAACGATGACAACTGGCGTGCCGCTTCCGTGGAACGTATCAGCTCCATGATCCAGCGCGACAAGAACCATCCTTCTATCTTGATCTGGTCCCTGGGTAACGAAGCCGGCTGGGGTAACGTTTTCGGCACCATGCAGGAATATGCCCATCAGGCTGACGCTTCTCGCCCGGTTCATTACGAAGGCGACAACGACCACGCCGACGTGAATAGCTGTATGTATTGCAGTGACTGGACTGCAGCCACCTACAATAACAATAACAAGCCCTGGATGCTTTGCGAATACGAACATGCCATGGGTAACTCCGTAGGCGAACTGAAGGAATACGTGAAGGCCTTCTATGATAATCCCCGCGTATTCGGCGGATTCATCTGGGACTTTATCGACCAGGGCCTCCGTCGCAACGGAACCAAGTACTTTAACTTTGGCGGTCTCTGGGGTGATGAACCTAACGATGACAACTTCTGCGCCAACGGCCTGGTTTTCCCGGATCGTAGTCTGCAGCCTGAAATGTGGGAAGTCAAGCACCAGTACCGTAACGTAGTGGTTCACGCCAAGACTCTGGAAAAGGGACTTGTAGAAATCGAGAACCGCTTTGACTTCGTGAACCTGAAGGATTACGCCAACGCTGTCTGGACCTTGAAGGAAGACGGCAAGGAAATCGCTACCGGTAAACTTTCTGGCTCTGACTTGGATGTGGCTCCCTTGGCCAAGAAGGAAGTGACCATCAATTTCAAGAAGCCTGAATTGAAGGCCGGTTCCGAATATATGCTGGATATTGATTTCCAGTTGAAGAATAAGGAAGACTGGGCTGATGCGGGTTTCAGCATTGCTCATGAACAGTTTGCCGTTCAGCTGGGTCAGGGTGATATTCCCCAGGTGGATTACTCTAGCCTGCCCAAGCAGAAAGTTTCCGAAGGTTCTGGCAAGACAACCATTGATGGCAGCGATTTTTCCGTTACCATCAATATGGATAATGCAACCATTGAAAATTACAAGTTGAATGGCCTGGAATTGATTCGGCAAGGTGGTGTGCCTAACTTCTGGCGTGCACCTACCGATAACGACAAGGGCTACAATATGGAAAAGGTTAGCGGTGTCTGGCGCAAGGCCGGTAGCTCCCGCAAGGTGAACAGCTCCAAGGTGACCAAGGTCGACGAAAATGAAACTCGCGTTGACTTTAACCTGGGAATTTCCGCCGGCTATTCTACCATGACCTTGAGCTACACCATTTACGGTAGCGGCGATATCCTGGTGGACTACACCCTTACTCCCGATGCCGCCCAGCCCGATATTCCTAACGTAGGTACCCTCTTCACCATTCCGGGTGGATTTGAAAAGGTCCAGTGGTATGGTCGCGGCCCCAGCGAAAACTATGTTGGCCGTCGTGAAGGTAGTTATGCCGGCATCTATTCTGCAAATGTAGACGATTTCTTTGTGCCTTACATGGAAGTGGGCGAAACCGGTCAGCGTAGCGATGTAAAATGGATGATGCTCACCAACGCTCAGGGCAAGGGCCTTATGGTTGTGGGTTCTCCCCGCATGGAATTCAATGCTTTGCATTACACTCCGGAACAGCTGACCGATGTAAAGCTGCCCTGGGATCTTAAGCGCGATAAGGAAATCACTCTCCGCGTTGACCTTCAGCAGATGGGCCTCGGTGGCACAAATAGCTGGGGCGCAAAGCCGCTCAGTTCCTACATGATTGGTGCCAAGAATACCTACAAGCATAAGTTCCGCATTTCTCCGGTTCGCGGTCTTATGGAAGATCCTACCGTGTTGGCAAATGTTGGTTTCCCCAACTTGGAAACCAGCAAGGTGATTAACGCCAAGTATCCGACTATCGAGTACGGAGAGGTTCAGCAGGAAGCATTCGTTGAACATGTCTTCCCCTGCACCATCCAGATGGAAAATTACGACAAGGGTGGTGAAGACCTGAGCTTCCATGATGTGGATATGGAAAACGAAGGCGGCCTCTATCGCGAAGATGGAGTGGATATTGTTGGTGTCGGTTGCGATGCGAAGGGCTCGAACTGCACTGGTTATGCCGTGGGCTATACTCAGCCTGGCGAATGGCTGGAATTTACCGTAGACGTGAAGACTGCAGATGATTATCTGTTCCGTGCTAACGTGGCTAGCGGCCTTGAAGGAAGTGGCTTCAAGCTGTACGTTGACGGTAAGGCTGTAACGGATACGGTCAAGGTCCCCAAGGGCAATGACTGGGATACTTACGGAACTATCGATGGAAAGATTGGCAAGGTATCCGCAGGTAAGCATGTGATCAAGGTTGAAATTACTGGCGCCTACGCAAACATTGACTGGATCCGCTTTGATACGACTGAAGAAGGCCTGCCCATTCGCAACCCGCTGAAGTTGGACGTGGCAGAATCCCAGGACTTCTACGTGTTCAGTGCCAAGGGCAGAATGTTGACGAAGGTGAATGCGGCTGACTTGAACCAGGTCCGTGAGGAATTGCAGGTTCGCGGCATGCAACCCGGAGCCTACATTATTCGCAGTGCGGATGGTAACGTAAAGCAGTTGATCAAGATTACGAAATAAAATTAGCGGAATCTGTATACGCCACACCCATAGCACTTCGAGAGAAATTTCGAAGTGCTTTTTGTTGTTAATGGGCTTTGACAATCTATCCATGAGACTTTGTAAATGACGTGGGTAAAATGCGTCATACAGGAATATTTTTACAGAGAAAAATTAAAGGGAAAGAGGTCCATATGTTTTCTAAAAATTTGTTGTTTGGTTTGGGTTTGAGTCTTGCAGCTCTTTCCTCACCGATGTTCGTGGCATCTGCAAATGCTGCGCCCGAAACCTCTCACGTTCTTTGGTACAACCGTGATGCCGGCGATGTGTTCACCGATGCGCTCCCCATTGGTAACGGCTACATGGGCGGCATGGTCTATGGCGGAGCCGGCAAGGATATCATCGGACTGAATGAAGGTACCGTATGGAATAGCGGTCCCGGCAGCAACAATAAGAGTGGCTCTGCAAGCAAACTGGGTCAGATCCGTAACGCCCTTTTCTCTGGCGACTACAAGACTGCTGAAGATGTAACTGGCAGTTTTGCCACCTATGACATTGCTGCATTCCAGCCTGTTGGTGATTTGGTGATCAATACTGGCCACACCGCTTCTGACTATCGTCGTGAACTGGATCTTGAGACCGCAACGGCAAAGACTACCTATACGGCAGGCGGCGTAAAGTACACCCGTGAATATTTTGCCAGCTATCCCGACAATGTGATTGTGGTCCGCCTGACCGCAAGCGAAAAGGGTAGGGTTGGTTTTAGTGCAGGTCTAACTACGCCTCACAAAAATAATAGTGTGAAGAATGTGGGCTCCAACACCCTCACCATGGATGCGACCGTCAACTCCATCAAGTTCCAGACCCGCTTTGTGGTGCAGACTGATGGCGGTACCGTTTCTGCAGGCAATGGAACCGTCAACGTTTCCGGTGCAAATTCCGCAACCATCATTTTGAATACGGGTACGAATTTCGTTTCTTTCGATAATGTGACCGCAGACCCCGCTGCCCGCGCCGAGGCCACCATCAAGGCTGCTAGCGCCAAGACCTACGATCAGCTGCGTTCCGCTCATCTTAAGGACTATCAGGAATTGTACAATCGTGTGCGTCTGAACTTGGGCGCTGCCGCTTCTAACGCAGGTGATATTACTACCAGCCGCGTCAAGGCTTTCAACACTACCGATGACCCTTCCTTTGTGGAACTTTACTACCAGTTTGGTCGTTACCTCATGATTTCCAGCTCCCGTAAGGGCGGCCAGCCCGCAAACCTTCAGGGCATCTGGAACAAGGATACTTCTCCTATGTGGGGTTCCAAGTACACCACCAACATCAACCTTGAAATGAACTACTGGATGGTTGAATCCGCCAACCTTCAGGAATGCGGTGTACCTCTGTTCGACAAAATCAAGGCTCTCGTCACTCAGGGCTCCAAGAGCGCCAAGGAAATCTGGGGAACGGACCGCGGCTGGGTTGTCCATCATAATACTGACCTCTGGAACCGTACCGGTCCCGTAGATGGCTCCTGGGGCGTATGGCCTTCTGGCGCAGGCTGGCTTAGCACCCACCTGTGGGAACATTACCTCTATACCGGTGATAAGCAGTTCCTGAAGGACGCCTACGAAACTATGAAGGGCGCCGCAGAATTCTACCTCACCACTATGGTTGAAGAACCGAAGAGTGGCCATAAGTATCTGGTAACCGCACCTAGCGATTCTCCCGAAAATACACACGGTGGTTACAATGTCTGCTTTGGCCCTACCATGGATATTCAGATCGCCCGCGATGCCTTCAACAATGCCATCGAAGCTTCCAAGATTTTGGGCGTTGACGCAGATCTTCGCGCCGATTTTGAAGCGGCCGTGAAGAAGCTTCCGCCTAATCAGATCGGTAAGTATGGCCAGCTTATGGAATGGTTTGAAGATTGGGATGATCCTAAGAGCGATCACCGCCATGTTTCTCACCTTTACGGCCTTTTCCCCAGTGCCCAGATTTCTGTAGACGGCACCAAGGAAGAAGCGGAAGCTGCAAAGACTACTTTGACCCAGCGCGGCGACAATGCCACCGGCTGGTCTCTGGCCTGGAAGATTAACTTGTGGGCTCGTTTGCAGGATGGCGATCATGCCTACAAGCTGGTCCGCAACCTCCTTACACCGGACCGTACCTACAATAACCTTTTTGACGCACATCCGCCTTTCCAGATTGATGGTAACTTCGGTGCCGTTTCCGGCATTAACGAAATGTTCATCCAGAGTCAGGGCGGCAAGATTCGCGTTCTGCCCGCACTTCCTTCCAAGTGGTCTAGCGGCAGCATCGCAGGTCTCAAGGCCCGCGGCGGAATCACTGTGGATTCCCTGGCCTGGAATAACGGCAAGTTGACTTATCTTGGCCTTAGCTCCACCAACAAGGATAATCTGACCATCGAATATAACGGCAATATCGCCAGCACCACCACCATGGCGGGCGGCAAGTACGAATTCGACGGTAACTTGAAACTGACCAACGAACCTTTCGAAGCCGTGGCCATTCCCGCGACCATCGAAGCGGAAGATTACGTGGCTATGGACGGTGTGGTTATTGAACCCGATGAATCCGGCGAACCCAATATCGGCTGGATCGAAGACGGCGACTGGTCCGAATACTTCGTCAAGGCCCCTGTTGCTGGAACCTACACTTTGAAGGTCCGCGTGGCTTCCGGTTCCGAAGACGAAAGCACCATTACGGTGACCGACGAGGCTGGCAAGAAGCTGGGTGTTATTACCGTTGATCCTGCAAAGACTAGCGGGTGGAATGATTGGTACGAAGAATCCACTTCTATCGAACTCCCTGCCGGCGAACAGACTTTGCGCTTTACCTACAACGGCGAAGGCTTCCTCATGAACGTGGATAAGTTCTCCCTGGAAGGCGATCCCACCGCTATCGGCACCGTTGCCTCCCAGCGCTTCAACTCCCTGGAAGTGTCCCGCGTGCCTATGTCCAACGCCTCTATTGCTCTCATGGTAAAGGCCCCTGCTGGCGAAAGCTACACCGTGCGCCTCCTGGATGTGGATGGCCGTCAGGTGGGAATCTCCCGCGGCATTGGCGGTTCCTCCAACCTGGTGGAATTCGGTGTGAGCGAGGCCCTGGCACAGGGAAATTATGTCGCCATTGTCCGCTGCGGGTCCCGCCAGAAAGTCCTTCGCCTTTCCGCCTTTTAAACGCCAATTCCGTAATCGGTTGGAAAAGCAGGAAAAATAATGTCGAAAAGAAAATTCCCAGGTCAAGGACCTGGGAATTTTTAAATGCACCTTTTATTGCGCTTCGCGCCGTACCTAAGGCCGACTAGGGCTGGTTACGGCCGATGCTCTAGTTACGGCATGGTGAATTGCTTCAGGAAGGCCCAGCCGATGCGGGCGCAGCCTGCTTCGTGACCGTTGCCAGTGCAGGTTCCTCCTAGCTTGTCTATACAGAGTCCCACCTTTACGCCACTGGCGCAGTTCTCGTACATCTGGCAGCCGTTTTCGGGAGTGGAGCCCTTTGGGGAACCGGTGCACTGGTTCATGGAGGCCCATTCCTTAAAGTTGTTTTCGGCGCCAAGGAAGGTGATGGGCTTGCCCGGTACTACGCTGGAGTAGCCGCCATTGTAGCTTACGACATTGTCTCTTGTTCCGCGGAAGTTCAGCACGGGAATGGGACGGCTAGGCTTGCAACCTCCGTTCATGCCGTTCTTGACGACTTCTTCGGAAAGGTCCATGGAGGCGGGGGCCACTGCGGCGTAAATATCGGCCATCTTGCAGGCTGCATAGTTGGACATGCCGCCGCCCATGGAGAAGCCCACGGCGTAAATGCGCTTGGAGTCGATATAGACTTCCTTCTTGGCTTCCTCAATAAACTTGCGGCTGAAGGTGACATCGTCTGCATCGTTGCAGCAGGGGCCGACGTTCCAGGCATGTCCCATGAATCCGCCGGCGCTTGCTTCACCGTCGGGGTAGATGATGATTACCTGGTCTGCCTGGGTTTCGCTTTCATAAGTCTTGCTTCCTGCCCACTGGTCTGCGTTTCCGCCAATGGGGTGGTAGTCCACAATCAAGGGAACCGGCTTGTCGCCCTTGTAAGTGCTGGGAACGTGAATAATGTATTTGCGTGAACCGATCGTCCTGTCGTAATTTCCCGGGGCGAGCACCTTGGAGGGCTTCACGTCTACAGCGGCGCTGCTTGACGATACGACCGGGGTAACATTGCTGGAGCTGGAAGCAGGCGGGACAACCCCGGCGCTGGAGGTGGGGATGGGGCCCGCCTTTTTCAGTACGATCTTCACGCCGGTTTCTTCATCCGATGTCATTTCGTGATAAGTCAGGCCGTATCCGTCCAAGGTAAAGGTAAGGGTAGGCAAGGTTTCGCCGTCCTTTTTCAGAACCTGCCTTGCGCCATCCTTGTTCAGCACATAATTGCTGCTGGTTCCATTGGAGGAAACCTTTAGGATCATCATTTTCTGGTTGGAGAACTTCTGCAGGTCTATTTGGGCGTTCGGGGCGTTAAATTCCTGCTGGAAGGCCATCTTTCCCAGGGCGTCCATTAGGGAAACCTTGAAATTTGTGCCACTTTTGTTTGAGATATTCAGTACAGAACCCTGATAACGCACGGCAAGCTTGGCCTCCTTGAGGCCGAAGTCCGCAATTCCCGTCTGCCCGTCGCTGGAAAGTCTGAATTCCCCTTCCGCGTTGGTGACTGCGGACACCCCTGCCACGTTAAAGGAGGATATTGATACCCCCGGCAGACGTGCTTCGCTTTCGTTGACGACGTAACCGTCAATGCTCCAGGCAAAGGCCATGCTTGCCAGAGAGCTAAAAAACAAACCCAGTGCGCCCTTTCGGGCTACACTGCCTAAATCCATCTTGTGGATATGCATAGCTACTCCTTGATAAGGGAGATCTCCCCAAAAAAAGGAACTTTCTCTCCCAGTATACAATAATACGATGTGGAATAGTAAAAAGCAACAACATTATGGGGGAGTCGGGTGAATTCGTTGTATGTTTTAACAACAGGTTTTTGGTGTAAAAGTTCCCGAAATGTTTTTTTTCGCTTAAATGTGGACTATTCGTCCACGCTGCCTATTTTTTTTGAATGTGTTTTTACGTCAGGACTAGGTAGTTTAATAGAAAAAAGAAAAGGATTTGGTTTATGAAAAAGTACATCACTATTGCAATTGCTGGCCTTGCGGCAGCTACCATTTCCCATGCAGCCCTTGCCGATGGCGGTGCCAAGTTTCTTGGCAATATCACCACTAAAGGCGAAATTCGCAGTGACATGGGTACCTACTGGAATCAGATTACGGCTGAAAACGGCTGTAAGTGGGGCTCTATCCATTCTCTTGACGCACAAGGGAAAAGTCAGTTTGCGTGGGATAACTACGACAAGTGTGAAGGAGCCTATAATTGGGCCAAGGAAAAACCGGGTGAACGTTTCTTCAAGTTCCATGCCCTGGTTTGGGGTTCCCAGTATCCCAGCTTCCTTTGCAAGGCCAAGAACTCCAGCATCACCGTAGAAAAGACCAAGCAGTACATCACTGAATGGTTCGATGCTGTTGCTGCCAAGTTCCCGGACCTGGAATATATCGATGTGGTGAACGAAGCTATTTGGTCTGGTAACAATTATCATTCCGGCTATAAGCTCCCTGCTACGGGCGCCGAAGGCGTCAGCACCGACGATGCTGCTTGCGGTGGCTCCTATATTATCGAAGCTCTTGGTGGTGATGATGTTGTCAATGGCAAGCATCAGTATAACTTCATTACAACGGCCTTCAAGATGGCCCGTGAACGTTGGCCCAAGGCTGTTCTGATTTACAATGACTACAACACCTTGCATTGGCAGAAGGATGAAGGTATTGAACTGGTGCAGACCATTCTTAAGAATGGTGCTCCTGTAGATGCCTATGGTCAGCAGGCTCACGATGCCGGCGACTTCCCCGATGCAGAAAGCTTCAAGAACGTTCTGACCGAAGTTTACAATGGTGTTAAGATTCCTCTGTTCATCACCGAATATGACATCGGTGAGGCTGATGATAACAAACAGAAAAACATTATTGCAAACCAGATTCCTTTCCTGTGGGAAACCGAATGGATTGCCGGCATTACCATCTGGGGTTACATCAATGGTTCTACCTGGCGTCAGAATACTGGTATCATGAATTCCGACGGATCGGATCGTGCATCCATGAAGTGGCTCAAGGAATACTTTGCCGCAAATCTGGACAAGGGCCAGAACACCACCGGAATGGGTGGCGGAGTGCCTGTGGACCCCGTGGCCCAGCAGCCGTTCCATGAAGTTGCCATGACCGTGCCTGGCAAGGTGGAAGTGGAAGACTTCGACATTTCCGGCAAGGGCAAGGATCCGGAGACTGGCGCAAGCAACGCTTCCTACTCAGACAAGTCTTCCGAAAACGCAGGCAAGTCCACCTACCGTAGCAATGACGCCCCCTCTGTAGACCTTTACGACGAAGGTACCGGCGTTGTTCTTGGCATGACCCAGGCCGGTGAATACCTGGAATACACCCTGGACTTTGCTGAAGGCGACTATGAAGTGGTTGTAAACGCTTCTTCCGGTAACGCCACCTCCGCTTTCCAGCTCTACATCGACGACAAGAAAGTCGGTGATGAAGTGAAGATGGAACAGACCGGCGAGGGCGACTGGAGTAACTACGTTGACGTCGCTGTGAAAATCGGCAAGGTTTCTGCAGGCAAGCATGTGTTCAAGCTGGAAATTACCGGCGACTACGTGAACATCGACTACTTCAATTTCAAGGCGGATGGCGTCGATGCCGTGCTTGCTAGACCGGCGATGAAAAAGGTCCGTGCCGATTACGATGTATTCGACATGCAGGGCGTTTTCGTTGGCCGCCTCAGCGCCTACTCCATCGGTGAGGCCGTGTCTATCGTAAAGAACAGCAAGACTATCAAGGCGAACGGCATTTTCCACGTTCGTGCAGTAAAGTCTAACGTTTCCCGGACGGTTCGTATTACCAGGTAGCTGGTCCTACCCTCTGTTCACAATCCTATTGAGGCGACCCCTTGTTGACAAGGGGCCGTTTTTTTTGTTGGCTTTTTACACACTTTAGCCCCCTTTTTACACGAAAAACGGCGTTTTTGAGCGAATTTCGCCATGGATAAAATGTCCATGGCATTTGATTTTCGGGGTGGAATGTTCCATCCTGGACGATATAGTTTTATGGGCATCGGGGGGATTAACCTCTGACAATATAGGATGTGGATTATGAATAAAATTTTCTCTCTCGTTGCCGCCGGTCTTACCGCTGCATCGATCTCCTATGCAGGCCCGGGTATTGCCGATGGCGCTGCAAAGTTCGTGGGTAACATTACCCAGTCTAACACCGCTCCCGGCGCTAACGACGAATTTACTAAGCTCTGGAACCAGGCCACTGCTGAAAACGGCTGTAAGTGGGGCTCCATCGAAGGTACCCGCGGCCGCTACAACTGGGCTGGCTGCGACGCCGCCTACGATTGGGCAAAGAATAACGGTGGCCACTTCAAGTTCCACGCTCTTCTCTGGGGGTCCCAGTATCCCAGTTGGCTCGAATCCCTGAGTGTTGACGATACCAAGAAAGCTATTACCGCATGGTTCGATGCTGTCAAGGCTCATTACCCCGATATCGAAATGATCGATGTTGCCAACGAAGCTATCCGTACCGGTAACGGCCAGTACCATTCCAACTATACCAAGACCAAGATTATTCAGGCTCTGGGTGGCGACAACAACGGCGATTACCAGTTCTTGACTACCGCTTTCAAGATGGCTCGCGAACGCTGGCCCAAGGCAATCCTGATCTATAACGACTATAACACCATCCAGTGGAATGTGGACCAGGGCATTGACCTGATCAATACCATCCGTAAGAATGGCGCACCTGTTGACGCATACGGCCTTCAGGCTCATGACTTGATGAGCACTGGTGGTGGCTACAACGGCACCGGTGGTGGTGGCAACTGCCTCAACTACAACACCTTTAAGTCCACTATGGAAAAAATCCATAGCAAGACAAACAACTTCCCGATTCTCATTTCTGAATACGACGTTCCTTCTACCGATGACAACATCCAGGAACAGTGCTATAAGGAACAGTTTGCATACTGGATGGAAGATCCCAATGTCGCAGGCATCACCATCTGGGGTTACATCTATGGTCGTACATGGCTCGACTGTAACGGTCAGGCAAGCGGTTGTTCCGGCTTGATCAAGAACGGCCAGGATCGTAAGGCCATGACCTGGATGAGAAACTACTTGAAGTCCAACAAGGGCGTGAACACCACTGGCCTTGCAACAGGTCTTGTGGCAGAACCGGAACCGCAGACTCCGTTTGGCGGCAAGGCTGCAACCATTCCTGGCAAGATCGAAGCTGAAAACTTTGATGAACCGGGTATTGGCGCAGGCAATGATTCCTACTACGATACCGACAGCGGCAACAACGCCTGCGCAGAAAACAATCCTGCACTGGCTTCCGACTGCAAGTCGAATTATCGTAAGGATGCTTCCGTTGATATCAAGACTTCTGGCTCTGGCTACGTAATCGGTTGGGGCGCAACTGACGAATGGCTGGAATACACCGTGGACGTTGTCGAAGTTGGTACATATTCCCTGTTCGTTGCAGCTTCTTCTGGTAACGGCGGCAGCTACAAGCTTTCTGTCAAGAATTCCGATGGTACTTTCTCTGACCTTACCGAAACCATCAAGGTCGCTGCAGGTGCCAATGAAGATGACTACAATAGCTTTGCAAAGAATGCTGTCAATGTGAATTTCAAGAAGGCTGGCAAGCAGATCGTTCGCTTCACCATCGTTGAAGGCTACGTAGACTTTGACTATATGACCTTCGTTGCTGGCGCCGACGCAACTGACCCGGAACCGATTTCTTCCTCTGCTGTAGAAGCTCCTGCCTCTAGTGATTCTAAGACTCCTGAAGTTGGCGACAAGGAAAGCTTCGTGCAGAACCTCAAGATGGAATTTGAAACCCTCCAGAAGTTCGACGTATTCGATATGCAGGGTTCCTTCATGGGCCGTCTCAATGCCTACAGCTTTGACCAGGCAATCAATACCGTCAAGGAAAGCGATGTCAAGTTTGCAAAGGGTGTCTACTATATCCGCAACAAGGATACCAAGCAGATGACTTCCTTCACCATCGCTCAGTAAAGTTTGGGACTTCGGTCCTCAAGAATCCTAATCCAAAACACCAAACAAAGGGCCCCGTGGCGTATGTCATGGGGTTCCTTTTTTTAAGATCTCTGAGCTTGCAGAAGTGGATTCATCACTTTATACAAACAGATCGCTATAAAAATCATCAAATTTTATATATTAATTATAAGGATTGATATAATTGATAGAGTAAAAATCCTTTAAACTACGGACTTTTTTCAAAAAATGCAACTTTTTTACCTTGAAACAGTCTCGATTTTCTTCTAAATTTTGCCTCGCATTGTCCGGGACGGAGCTGTTTCGGAACATTAACGAAAAACACAAAGGATTTACATGAAGACCATTACGGTAAACCCGAAGAACGTCGAACGCAAGTGGAAGCTTGTGGACGCCGCCGAAAAGCCGATGGGCCGCGTAGCAAGCGAAGTTGCTCGCCTCCTCATGGGTAAGCATAAGGCCATCTTCTCCCCGAACGTCGACACTGGCGACTTCGTGGTTGTGATCAACGCTGAAAAGGTTGCAGTTACTGGCAACAAGAACCTGAAGAAGGAATACTTCCACCACACCGGTCACATCGCTGGTGAACGTTGGATCAACTTTGCCGATCTCCAGGCTAAGCACCCGACCGCTCCGCTGGAAGCTGCCATTTGGGGCATGCTGCCGCACAGCGCTCTCGGTCACAAGATGATCAAGAAACTCAAAATCTATGCTGGCGCCGAACATCCGCACGCTGCACAGAATCCCGAAGTCGTAGACTTGTAATTTTAGAACGGAGGATACCTCTATCGCTACCGCAAAGAATAAGAAGATCTACCGCGGCACTGGCCGTCGCAAGAACGCTATCGCCGCTGTGATTTTGAAGCCGGGTACCGGCAAGCGCACCATCAATGGTCGTGATTTTAAGGATTACTTCCATTCTGAAGTGCAGAACATGATTGCAAATCTTCCGTTCGCCATCCTCGGCAACGCTGAAGAATGGGACGTCGAAGTTACCGCTCGTGGCGGTGGCATCGCTGGCCAGATGGGCGCTGTCCGTCTCGGCATCTCCCGCGCACTGGTTGCTAACGACGCAGAATGCAAGCCTGCCCTCAAGAAGGAAGGCCTCATGACTCGCGACTCTCGTGCTGTTGAACGTAAGAAGTTCGGCCGCAAGAAGGCTCGTAAGCACTTCCAGTTCTCCAAGCGCTAATCGTTACGATTTTGCTTGGAAATTGCAAAGGCAATTTCAGGAAGCTCCCGCTCGGCGGGGGCTTTCTTTTTTTCCTCATGGGAAAATGAAAATCGCCCCTATTTTCTACCCTTTTAGCCTTTCCTCTTTAACCTCTAACCTTTAATCTTTCCCCTTTTTTTGCTATCTTTACGCCCACTCGGGCAATTACGCCTGGGGAAATAAACAATCACTGGTCTCGTAAGAGCCGCTTCGGTGGTACCAAGGTACTTTGCGGCTTAATTACCGACCGGGTAGAAATAACCGAAAAAAGGAATACTACTATGGCAAATCTGCCTTCTGTTGAAGACCTGCTCGCTGCAGGTTCCCACTTTGGCCACCAGACTCAGCGTTGGAATCCGAAGATGAAGCCCTACATCTTGGCTGAAAAGAACGGCATCTACGTTCTCAACCTGTCCAAGACCCGCGACCTCCTCGAAGCCGCTGCTGCAGCTGCTAAGAAGATTTCTGAATCTGGCAAGACCGTGCTCTTCGTTGGTACCAAGCCGACTGCTCGTCAGTGCGTGCTGGATGCTGCTGGTTCCTGCAACCAGTTCTCCGTTACCAACCGCTGGCTCGGTGGTATGCTGACCAACTTCCAGACCGTTCGTAAGTCCATCAAGAAGATCGACAAGATCGACACCATGGAACAGGATGGTACTTTCCAGGTTCTTTCCAAGAAGGAAGTTCTGGACAAGACCCGCGAACGCGCTAAGCTCCTGGACGTCTTCGGTGGCATCCGCGAAATGGTGAACCTTCCTGGCCTCATGGTCGTGACCGACCTCGCTCACGAAAAGATCGCCGTTGCAGAAGCTCGCCGTCTTCACATTCCTATCATCGGCATTTGCGATACCAACGTTGACCCGACTCTCGTCGACTTCCCGATTCCGGCAAACGACGACGCAGTGAAGTCCATCAAGCTCATCGTTGACTACATCGCTGCTAACGTTGCAAAGCGTTCTGTCGATAAGAAGGACAAGGAAGAAGCTAAGAAGTTTGACAACGGTGAGGACAAGTAATCATGGCAACTATTACCGCCTCTCTCGTTAACGAACTCCGCCAGAAGACTGGCGTGGGCATGATGCAGTGCAAGAAGGCCCTCACCGAAACTGACGGCGATCTGGACAAGGCTGTTGAACTCCTCCGTAAGCAGGGTGCTGCTGTTGCTGCAAAGCGCGCAGACAAGGCTGCCAAGGAAGGCCGCATCTACCTCATCGAAACTGCTGACAAGGCTGCTGCATTCGAACTGTCTTGCGAAACCGAACCGGTTTCTAACAACGACGACTTCGTTGCTCTCGCTAACCTCGCTGTCAAGGCTGTCGAAACTCAGGCTATCTCCTCTGTGGAAGACCTGAAGAACGCTGTCGTCGATGGCAAGAAGGTGAACGACATCCTCCAGGACGTTCTCGTTAAGATCCAGGAAAACATCGACTTCCGCAAGTTCGCAGAAATCAAGAAGTCTGCAAACTCCGTCTTCGGTGTCTACAGCCACATGAAGGGCAAGATCGGCGTTATTACCGAACTCGCTTATGAAGGCTCTGCCGACGAAGCCGCTCTCAAGGCTGCTGCTAAGGACATCGCTATGCAGGCCGCTGCTTTCGCTCCGGTTGCATTGAACGACGCTGCAGTTCCTGCTGAAACTATCGAAAAGGAACGCGAAATCGCTCGCGCCCAGATCGAAGCTCAGGCTCAGGCAACTGGTAAGGCTACCAAGCCGGAATTCGTTGAACGTCAGCTTGAAGGCCGCGTTGCTAAGGTCCTCAAGGAAATCGTTCTCGAAGACCAGGAATTCTTCATGTCTGAAAAGAACCCCAAGAAGCTCAATGTCAAGGACTACCTCCAGGAAGTCGTTGCAAAGCAGCTTGGCCTCTCTTCCCTGAAGGTCGTAAACTTCATCCGCTTCGAACGCGGTAACTAATTCGCTTTTTGTCATCCCGAGCGTAGTCGAGGGATCTTGCGAAATAGAAAATGGCCGTCCCTTTGGGGGCGGCTATTTTTTATACCCTTCTTTTTACTACATTAGCCATGATTAAGTAATTGGAGCTTATTATGGCAAAGTTTAAGCGAGTTTTGTTGAAGCTTAGTGGCGAAGCCCTCGCAGGCGAAAAGGGCCATGGCATCGACAACGGAATTTTGACAGAAATGGCAAGCGAAATTGCTTCTGTCGTTAAGCAGGGTGTTCAGGTCGCTCTCGTGATCGGTGGCGGCAATATGATCCGCGGCGTGTCCGCATCAGCCGGTGGCATGAACCGTGCCCAGGGCGATGCCATGGGCATGCTGGGTACCGTGATGAATGGACTGGCTATGCAGGACGCCCTTGATAAGCAGGGCATCGACAGTGTGGTCATGAGCGCCATCCGTATGGAACCCATCTGCGAATTTTTTGATCGCCGTAAGGCTATCAAACTTTTGAATGCTGGTTCCGTGGTGATCTTCTCCGCAGGAACCGGCAATCCCTTCTTCACTACCGACAGCTGCGCCGCTCTTCGCGCCATTGAAAGCGAGTGCGACGTGATCATGAAGGTGACCAAGGTGGACGGCATCTACTCCGCCGACCCCATGAAGGATCCTACTGCAACCCGCTTCGATGACATTACCTACCAGGAAGTTATCGCCCGCGGTCTTAAGGTGATGGACACTGCTGCAGTGGCCCTGTGCATGGAACACAATATGCCCATTTTCGTGTTCAAGATGGAAAAGGGCTGCTTGACTCAGGCCGCCGTTGAAGGTAATTTAGGTACACTGGTTCATTGTTAATGGAGTAAGAAGTGGTTAGTGTTTAGTGGTTAGTTTTGAGGAAAGATGAAACCTCCTGAACCACTGTTTACTAACCACTGTTTACTAACCACTAACTGCATTTCATATCTTTATTCTAAAAGGTTTTATTATGGCAGATTATCAAGTTAAGATGGACAAGGCTATTGAAGCTACTGAACGTGAATTCACCAAGATCCGCGCTGGACAGGCTTCTCCCGCTATCCTGAACGACATTCGTATCGACTATTATGGCACTCCCACTCCTATCTCCCAGGTGGCTAAGGTTTCCGTTCCGGAACCCCGTATGCTTCTGGTTGCTCCGTGGGAAAAGGCTCTGGTGGACCTGATCGAAAAGGCTATCTACGCAGCAAACATCGGTCTGACTCCCATGAAGGATGGCAACTCCATTCGCGTTAGCCTCCCGATCCTCACTACCGAACGTCGTCAGGAGCTGGCTAAGGTCGCTCGCAAGCACGCTGAAGACGGTCGCGTTGCTATCCGCAACATCCGCCGCGATGCAAACGATGCCATCAAGAAGGACAAGGAAATGCCCGAAGACGAAGCCAAGAAGCAGCAGGACGAAATCCAGAAGGCTACTGACAAGGCTATCGCAAAGATTGACGCTCTCCTTGCTGCCAAGGAAGCAGACATCCTCAAGGTGTAATTGTCCTTTGTAAGGTAACGCGTGGCAAATCAGCTTAGACATGTAGCCATCATTATGGACGGCAATGGCCGCTGGGCCAAGAGCCGCGGCATGGAACGTTTCTTCGGTCATCGCAAGGGGACCGAGTCTACTATCGATGCCGTTGAAATGGGTGTGAACCTCAAACTGGAACACATGACTTTGTATGTCTTCAGTTCCGAAAACTGGGGTCGCCCCTCCAAGGAAGTGGATTATCTGATGAACCTTCTCATTGAGATGGTCGTTAAAGAAATCCCCGACCTGATGGAAAAGAACGTGAAGCTTACAGTCATTGGAAACATGGACCGTATTCCTGAGAAGCCTCGCGCGAGCTTGCAATCTGCAATTGATATTACTGCAAACAATACCGGCATGCAGTTGAACCTGGCTATCTCCTATGGTGGTCGTCAGGAAATCGTCGGTGCCGTAAAGTCCATTGCCGCCCAGGTTGCCGCAGGCTCCCTGTCCGTGGATGATATCGACGAAACCCTGTTTGCAAAAAATCTGTATCTGAAAGGCGCTCCCGACCCGGATCTGATTATCCGTACCGGTGGCGAATTCAGACTTTCCAATTATCTCCTCTGGCAGGCCGCCTATAGCGAATTCTACGTTACCGATACGCTCTGGCCCGACTTCACCAAGGATGAATTTATGCAAGCGGTCGAGTTCTTCAATACTCGCGAACGCCGCTTTGGGAAGGTTCTTCATGAGTAATTTGGCTCAACGTCTGATTACCGCGGTGATTGCAATCCCGCTGGTATTTTTCCTTTTGTGGTTTAACGATTTTTCCCGTGTCGGCCTGATGTGCTTCCTGGCCGGTGTTGGCGCCTGGGAATGGGCTGGCATGGCCACCAAGATGTACAAGGGACCTAACGTACGTTATCTCTCCTTTGCTTCTAGCCTTGCGTTGACTCTTGCCTGGGCTCTTTCCAAGGGTGGGTACTTTGGTCTTTCTGCCGTGCCCTATGTGGTGGGCATGACCGCCATGGTCATCTTTGCCGTCTACATCGGTGTGGCTTACGCCAAGGTTGAAATTGAAAACCTCTTCCCCTGGCTGGTAATGCAGCTGGCCGCACCTCTGTATGTGGGCCTCTGGGGTGGTATGAATGTCTTGATGATGGGCAATGGCCAGGGCTTTGAACATTGCTATGGATTTATCCTGGTCATGACCAGCGTGTGGCTCTGCGATACTGTCGCTTACTTCTTTGGAAAGTTTGCTGCAGGCAAGGGCCCCTTCGGTCGTCATCTCTTTGCTCCCAGCATCAGCCCCAAGAAAACCTGGGAAGGTTCCATTGCGGGTTCTGTTGCAACCATTGCATGGGTGGCCTACTGGGCAAACTGCAGTTCCGCCCTTGGCGCCTTCAATGTAAACATGGATTGGTGCAAGGCCATTATTCTTGGCGTCATGGTGACCGTGGCTGGTCAGGCTGGCGATCTTCTCATGAGTGCTCTCAAGCGCTGGAGCGGTACCAAGGATTCCGGCAACTTGTTTGTGGGGCATGGCGGAGTCCTGGATCGCTGCGATTCCTTCTTCCTGGCAGCGCCGATGCTCTGGCTGTTGCTTGATTTCATGAAGAATCTTGCTTAAAAAATTGGAGGTGCAAACCTCCTTTTTTTTATTATTGTTAGGTATAAAGGAGGATTTGTGGATACACCTATTGACATCAGGATGGCACTAGGTACCGACGTTGTCGGTATGATTCTTGTCGTCGTGATGATTGTGGGTAATGTCTGGAGATTGCGTCTAAAAACCAAGGAAAGCAAGCTGCTCATTGCGATGCTGCTATTCTGCTTTTTCAGTTGCCTTTCTGACCTTTTTGCTTATGCCGCCGATGGTTGTTCCTGCGTCTATGCTAAGCAGTTAGTGTATATCACGAACTCGTGGGTCTATGCCTCCAACTTCCTCTGTGCATACAGCTGGATGTCCTTCCTAAAGGAACATTTCCGTATGGAGTTGAATGGCTTCCTGAAATGTATCCTGCGGATTTCCATGGTCGTCTTGCCCCTGATGCTGTTGACGAATCTTTTTGTGCCGTTACTCTTTAGCGTTAACGAACATAACCGCTACGTTCGCTGTTTCGGCTACTGGATTTATATCTTTTTCAACTACAGCATCGTGGTTACATCCCTTACGCTCTACTATAAGAATTACAGGCAGGATGGCCTAATCCGATTTTTCCCCATTTGGTTTTACGCGATTCCGACTGTTGTGGCCATCGTGCTGCAGAGTATCTTCTACGGTGTGTCGTTGATGGCGCCTAGTTTTGCCGTCGCTATTGCGGGCGCGTTCTGTAGCCTGCAGAACGAACGCGTTTTCAGGGATTATCTGACCGGTCTTTTCAATCGCCCCTTCCTTGACTATGTGCTGTACCTGTACAATAACAAAAAGCGTCAGTCCAGCGGGATCATGGTCAGCCTTTGCGATTTTTCAAAAATCAATGACGAGTTAGGCCATAAGGTCGGTGACCGTGCCTTGTGCAATGCGGCCGATATCCTCCGTGAGTCTACGGGGCAGTGGGGTTCAATCCTGCGCTACTCAGGTGACGAGTTCATTATCATGGTCGATACGCATCACGATAACAGTATTGCCAACTGCGTAGAAAAAATCAGGATGAATGTGGAAAAGTTCAATCGCAATAGCGGTGAACCGTATAAGTTGACTGTCGCTATTGGCGTCAAGAAATATGCGGGAAGTTCCGAAAGCGTGGATTACTTCCAGGACTGTCTGTTGGCGGATATGAAAAAAGACAAGCGGCGTATAAAGGGGCTTGCCTTGTAGATATTGGGTTTCGCGGACAGGAAACGCAAACTATTAAAGAGTAATTAGGCCGTGTCAGGGAATCCTTGACGCGGCCATTTAAGTTTTCGCTACTTGATGTAAAAGATGTAGTTTTCTTTGCGGGCCAAAGCCTGGGGAACTGGTGTCTGACGGTAACCTAGGGCCACGTGGCCGATGCCTTCGTAGTTGCCCTTGATGCCCAGCTTTTCTAGAATAGACTTTCCGAATTCGCTTTCGAATTCCTGTTTGGCGCGGTGGATCCAGACGCTGCCGAGGCCAAGGCTTGCGGCGGCATTCATCAGGTTTCCCATGACAAGACTGCCGTCGTTGATATAGGTTCCGGAGCCGTTGTTGGCATCCTTGTCTGCAATGACAATCAAGATTACAGGTGCGCCGTAGAAGGGGTCGAAACCTTCGTCCCAACCGCCGATCTTGCGGTTCTCTTCGGCGATCTGGTCGCGCATTTCCTTGTTGGTTACGGCGATGATGATGGAAGACTGCTGGTTCTTTCCGGAAGGGGCGAAGGTTCCTGCGCGAAGCACGGCTTCCAATTCCTCGTCGGTAATCATGTCGGGCTTGAACTTGCGGCAGCTGCGGCGAGTTTCCAGAGTCATCAGGGTTTCGTTCATCATTGTCTTACCTATGGCGAAAAAGTTTTGCCGAGGGCCATTTGGCACCACGTTCATTATAAAAATAGCATTTTCAAATAACTGACTTTATAAAAAAAGAAATTTATTTAAACAAGGTCTTGACCTAGAGTCAACTCTAGATGATATATTATAACAAAAAGAGATTTCAATGAAAAAGATCATCCTCATCCTTTTAACAATCCTTATGGGGGCTGCCATGGCTGCTGAATCCAAGAAACTGGTCATCTATTATTCCCGTGCCGACGAAAACTATAGCGTGGGCTATATCAAGAAGGGCAATACCGAAATCGTTGCCGAAATCATTGCCGCAAAAACAGGTGCAACGCTTTTGAAGGTGGAACCCGTCAAGGAATATCCGAAAGAATACGACGACTGTATCGCTGTGGCCAAGAAGGAATTGGCAAACGACTCCCGTCCCGAAATTAAACCGGTTAGTGTCAATCCGGAAGAATACGACGAAATCTATGTCGGATATCCCGTGTGGTGGGGCGAAATGCCTATGCCCATGGTAACCTTCTTCGAAAAGTACAATCTGAAAGGTAAAACTATTCATCCTTTTGTCACTCACGAAGGTAGTGGCCTCAGCGGTGTAGCCCGCCTTAAGAAATTGACCGGCGCCAATGTTACTATGGGTCTCGCCATTTATGGTCACGTTGCCCAGAACGAAAAGTCCAAGGCCGAAAAAGACGTGGAAAAGTGGATAAGGTAAAAGGACATTTTTCCTTGAAAAATGCAGCTGTGTCCGTTTTGTAATGGATATGGCTTTTTTATTTTATTCTAAATTTGCTGTTAAAAATGAATCGAATTCTTTCCATAATTTTGATTTTTCTTTTTACTGTTCTTGCTCACGGGCAGGAACCGGTTTCGGATACAACGGTGGTTCGTCAGTCAACGGACCATAAAAGTAATTCAGCCTCCGTTACTTTGTCGCCTTTCGATCACCTGGGTCAAAACATGCTGTGGAGTGCCTTTGGCTGGCCTCTCGCTTTTCACCTAGTTGGCGGTGGCGCAACCTACCTGCTTTCTACCAATGATGTGGATTTGAAGGTGGCTCGATTTGCGGCTCGTCAGAATGAGCTGGCCTTCGGTATCGCCTTTATGCCGGGAATGATGGCGGGAACGTTTTTCCCGTTTCTTGTTCCTGGCTATATGTACTTCTTTAGCGGCAATAAAACCTTGAACAATACCGGTGCGGTGGCGGCCCAGGCTACGGCGGTGGCGTTTTTGTACAACAATATCCTGAAGGCAATTTCGGGGCGTGCCCACCCGGTGGCGGATAGCAATAGCGGAAGCCTTTCCCGGGATTTTAAGTGGGGCTTTTTTAAGCGAGGTGTTTTTTATGGCTGGCCTTCGGGGCACTCCATGACCAACGCAGCCCTTGCCATGAGCATCGCCAGCTATCATCGTGACAATCCCTTCGTGGTTGCGGGCTGTGGCCTCTTTGCGGGCTATGTGGCGACCAGCATGGTCCTTGGTGCCAAGGGGGAGGCGCACTGGTTTTCCGATGCGGTGGCCGGTGTTCTGATGGGGGCCTCTATCGGGTGGTACATCGGAAATGCGTTCTATCGTGAAAAAAACGGCGCACCCGAAAAAGGGATGCGGGTTACCGTTGCGCCCCTATTTTATGATGACCAGAAAGGGCTTGTGGCCTCCTTGTATTTCTAGTCTTTAGACATGGGCGGTTTACTCTCGGTGGTGTGAATTATCTACATTATTTGTGGAAAAACATAAGGTCTTAGATGAATATTCTTCTTACAGGTGGCGCAGGTTATATTGGCAGCCACACCATCATTGAACTTGATAAGGCTGGCCACTCCGTGGTTGTGGTCGATAATCTGGTGAACTCCAGCGAGGAATCCCTTCGCCGGGTGGCTCAGATTATTGGAAAGCCGGTTCCCTTTGTAAAGGCTGACGTCCGTGATGCAGCCGCCATGAACGAAGTTTTTGAAAAGTATTCCTTTGATGCCTGCATTCATTTTGCGGGTCTCAAGGCGGTGGGCGAATCTGTTGCCAAGCCTCTGGAGTATTACGAGAACAACATGAACGCCACCTTCGTTCTGTTGGACGTCATGCGCAAGCATAACTGCAAGAACTTTATTTTTTCTTCTTCTGCAACGGTGTATGGCGATCCGGCCATCATCCCCATTACTGAAGAATGCCCCAAGGGTCAGTGCACCAATCCCTATGGCAAGACCAAGTCCATGCTTGAAGAAGTACTGATGGATTTGCAGAAGGCCGACCCTGAGTGGAACGTAGTGCTCCTCCGTTATTTCAATCCCATTGGCGCTCACCAGAGCGGTCTCATTGGCGAGAACCCTAACGGAATCCCCAACAATTTGATGCCTTATATTACGCAGACCGCCGTGGGCTTACGTCAGGAACTGGGCGTGTTCGGCAACGATTACGATACCCCCGACGGAACTGGTGTCCGCGACTATATTCACGTTTGCGATTTGGCTGCGGGCCATGTGTGCGCCTTGCAGGCCATTGAACGTAAGTGTGGCCTTGCCATCTACAACCTGGGTACAGGTCATGGCTATTCTGTATTGGATGTGGTTCACGCATTCGAAAAAGCAAACGGATTGAAGGTCCCGTATAGTATCAAGCCTCGCCGTGCCGGCGACATCGCTACCTGTTACTGCAACCCTGCAAAGGCCAAGGCTGAACTGGGTTGGGAAGCGAAGTACGGTATCGAGGATATGTGCCGCGATTCCTGGAACTTCCAGAAGAATAATCCCAAGGGATACTAGGTAGTAGGAAGGATAAAGTTTAAAGAGCGGTGAGGTCGCTTTGCTTTGAGGGCGGCCTTCGGCCTTAGAGGTATCTTTATTCGGGAATGGAATTATATTATTTTTTTGAGAAAGGTGAGTCTTGAAGCCTGCGAAATCTCGCACCTCAAAGTGAGCGTAGCGAACGACCTCAAGCCTCATACCTAGCTCTTGCATCCAAAGGTTTTAATTATGAAAAATGTCGTTCTTCTCGGTGCTACCGGTTCTATCGGAACTTCTACTGTAGATGTTTGCCTTCAGCATTCCGACCTGTTCAAGGTCTATGCCGTGGCTGCAAATTCCAGCGTTGAAAAAGTTGCTGAAATTGTTCGCAAGTTCAAGGTGGAACGTGTTTGCATGTTCAAGCCCGAAGCCGCCAAGGAACTGAGCGCCATGCTCAATATGCCGGTGCTCTCCGGTATGGAAGGCCTCTGCGAACTGGCTGCCGACCCCAAGGCCGACATCATCATCAACGCCCTTATGGGTGCCGTAGGCTGCTTGCCCACCATTACCGCTATCGAACACGGTAAGCATGTGGCTCTGGCCAACAAGGAAACCATGGTCATGGCCGGCCCCGTCATCTGGGACAAGCTGGCCGAAAATCCCAAGGCTTTCATCACTCCCATCGACTCTGAACACAGCGCTATTTTCCAGTGCCTGGCCGACCGCCCCAACAAGGAAGTGGAATGCCTGGAAATCACCGCTTCCGGTGGCCCTTTCCGTACCTGGGATATCGAACGTTTTGAAAACATCACTGTTGCCGATGCTTTGAATCATCCGGTGTGGAGCATGGGCCGCAAGATCACCATCGACTCCGCTTCCATGATGAACAAGGGTCTTGAAGTTCTTGAAGCCCACTTCCTGTTCCACATTCCTTACGAACAGATCAAGGTGGTGGTTCACCCCCAGTCCATGGTGCACTCTTTGGTGCAGTTCCGCGACGGTTCCCTGATGGCTCAGCTGGGCGCCCCCGACATGCGCATTCCTATTCAGGTGGCCCTCACTTGGCCGGAACGCCTGCCTCTTGAAACCAAGCGCCTCGACCTGCCGACCTTGGGTCAGCTCACCTTCTTCGAACCGGACTTCAACAAGTTCCGTTGCCTGGCCCTCGCATTTGAAGCTGGCCGCCGCGGCGGTGTAGTTCCCGCCATGATGAATGCCGCCAACGAAGTTCTGGTGGATCGCTTCCTGGATGGCAAGCTGAAGTTCACCGATATTCCCCGTCATGTGGAAACTATCATCAACGGCGCTCCCAACCTTACCGGTCATCTGACTCTGGAACAGGTTCTGGAAGCCGACGCCGAAGCTCGCCGCCTGACTCTTGACTTGATTAAGTAAATTCTGGCAGATTGTTGAAAAAGGGTTCGCTTTGCGGGCCCTTTTTTGATGTGGAACACATTTTGGAAACAGCTGTTACACTTGTAAACAGAATTAATGATGTTTTTTTAGCTTTGTTCTAAAAAATCTCCTATATTGATTTTGAATAAGTGTAAGGAGATGTGTATGTTTTCAAAATTCGGTCTCAAACAGTTTGCGCCGTTGGCCATTTCTGCATTGACTCTGGCTTCTACAGCTTTTGGTGCCAATGCCTACATCAACCAGATTGGTTATCGTTCAAATGATGCCAAGGAATTCACCGTTCAGGATGTTAGCGGCCCTGTCGAAATCGTGGATGCTGCGGGCAGTGTCGTCATGACAGCCACCCCGTCTGCCTCCGCCCTGTGGGTTCCCAGCAGCCAGAATGTGTCTCTGGTGGATTTCTCCGATTTGAAGACTCCTGGTGTTTACTCTATCCGAGTGGGCGGCCAGGTTCTCCGCAATGATCTTAAGATTGTCGACAATACATTTGAAGATGTAACTAAGGCCGCCTTGAAGTGGTTCTACTATCAGCGTGCCTCCATGGCGTTGGAACAGACCTATGCTGGTCAGTGGGCTCGTGCCGCTGGCCATAACGCAGGCACTTACCAGCTTCACAATTCCGCAGGTTCGGGCTCCATTTCTTCCGGTAAGGGCTGGTACGATGCTGGCGACTATGGTCGTTATATCGTGAACTCCGGCATCACTACTTATACACTCCTTTCTCTGTTTGAACACTATCCGGATTACTTCAGGACCCTCAAGTGGAACATTCCTGCCGAAGGTACTCTGCCTGATCTGTTGGCAGAAATCAAGTACAATCTGGATTGGATGCTCACCATGCAGGATACCGATGGTGGCGTATTCCATAAGTTGACCTCCCTTGGTTTCCCTGGCGATGACATGCCCGCTGCAGACAAACTTACTCTTTATGTTATCGGTAAGGGTACTGCAGCCACCTTTGATTTTGCAGGCGTCATGGCAACCGCTTCCCGAGTCTACAAGGCCTACGATGCAACTTTTGCTGCCCAGTGTCTTGAAGCCGCCAAGAAGGCTTACGCATGGGGTGCCCAGAATCCCAATGTAACCTATTCCAATCCCCAGGGCGTTTCTACTGGGGAATATGGTGACCAGTGGCTCGACGATGAAAAGCTGTTCGCAGGTACCGAACTGTTCATTGCCACAGGGGATGCTTCCTACAAGCAGAATGTTTCTAAAGCCAATGTTCCCAACTGGGGCGATGTCTCTGGTCTTGCCGCCTATGGTGCTGCCACATACGGTACCGATGATGGTAGCAAGAACATTTTGATCAAGACCGCCGATGAATTTGTGAAACGTTCCGAAACAGGCTTTGGTGTTGTTATGGCCAAAGATGATTTTGTCTGGGGATCCAACGCAGTGGCCGCTAATCAGGGCATCTGGCTGTTGCATGCCTATTACCTGACTGGTGAAGATAAGTACTACAAGGCAGCCCGCAAGGTCCTGGATTATCTGTTGGGCAAGAATCCTCTGGACATGTCCTTTATGACAGGTTTTGGAACCAAGTCCCCGAAGAAGCCTCATCATCGTCCCAGTACCGCTGACAAGGTGACTGACCCTGTGCCCGGTATGTTGGTGGGTGGTCCTCAGCCCGGTGGTGAAGACATCGGTTCTGAATCCTGGGAATGTAAGGATTACCGCACGGGAGTTCCCGCAACTTCCTACACCGACCACAATTGTAGCTATGCATCCAACGAAGTGGCTATCAACTGGAATGCTCCGCTGGCTTATTTGGCTGGTGCAATCGAAGCCCTTAATGCTGGCCATGCTCCTAGCTTTGCTGTGGGTGGTGTGGCCAAGGGCGAAGCTACATCAATTAAACCCTCTGTGACAAGGCACTCCTCTCCAGAAGGCGCTCTCCGTATGCGATTTGTGGATCAGCAGGTCTTCATTGAACGCAATGGAAAACGTTTTGATTTGAAGGGTATGCAGATAAAGTAGTTCTAACCTTTTGAAAACCGGCCCTTGGCCGGTAAATAAAAAACTGCGGATGGGCGAGCCTTGCGGCTCGCCTTTCTGCTATAAAGCCCATAGTGTTACTCGTCGTTGCTCTCGCCTTTTGCTATATTGAAAAACGATGGAAAATGTCCTTGATAATGTTTTGATGTTTGTTTTGGGCCTGATTGGCCTGAGTTTTTTGGTGACTATCCATGAGCTGGGTCATTTCCTGGTGGCAAAGTGGAATAACGTCAAGGTGAACACCTTTAGTGTTGGCTTTGGCAAGAAACTTCTGAAGTACAAGGTTGGCGAAACCGAATACTGTATTTCCGCCATTCCCTTTGGTGGCTATGTGGCCATGGCCGGTGAAAATCCCGACAAGATCCAGGAAGGCGAAGCTCTGGATGAACGTGATTTTATGGCTAAGTCCGTTGGCGCCCGCGCAGCCATCGCCTTTGCCGGACCTTTCATCAACATTGTGTTTGCATTTGTCCTTTTGATGATTCTTTACATGGTGGGCGTTCAGGAACCCGCTAACAAGGAATTGATTATTGGCTTTGTAGGTAAGAATTCTCCCGCCGAAGTTTCAGGCATTATTCCCGGCGACACCATCACCGCCATTAACGGTAAGCCCACTCAGGGCTGGGATGATTTCCGCGAGCAGATCGGCGTAAGCCTTGGCGCCAATGTGGAATTGGAAGTCCATCGCGAGGGTTCTGTGCAGACCATTGTTGTGGTGCCCGAAGAACTGGTAATTCCCGCACAGGACTCCACCGATTCCGAAACCAAGATGGGTATCGGCGATATTGGCATTTACCCTCAGAATCGCGTGATTGTCCGTTTGCCGCCGGTGGCAGGTTCCGCTGCAGAAAAGGCTGGAATTCTTCAGAACGATACCGTTCTTGAAATTAACGGCAAGCATATTGGCCGCTACGAAGATGTGGTCCGTCAGATTGATGGTTCCAAGGGCGAAGAAGTCTGCGTAACCGTTACACGCAATGGCGACACTCTTACTCTCCCCATGACTCCGGTCTATAACGAAGAATACAAGCGCTATATGGTGGGTGTGCAGATGGGCTATGTCCTCTTCCGCGAAACAAAGTTTGTTCGTCGCGGTCCCATCGAGGCTCTTGAAAAGACTTGCGCTACCAGCTGGAAAATGACCACCAGCATCTTCCGTTATTTTGGCCGCCTCTTCAAGGGTCAAGTCAAGATGGACGCATTCTCCGGCCCCGTTTCCATCGTGGCGGTCATGGGTAACGTATGGATGAGCGGCTTCCAGGAATTCCTTATGCTCCTGGCACTCATCAGCATCAACCTTGGCGTGATGAACTTGCTTCCGCTGGCCATTACCGATGGCGGCCTCCTCATGTTCCTCGGCATCGAAAAACTCCGTGGCAAGCCCCTTTCCACAAAGACTCAGACTATTATTCAGAACGTCGCTGCAGCCTTCTTCATCAGCTTCTTCGTGTTCATCACAATCCTCGATTTCGGAAAGCTGAGCCTGTTCTTGAAGTAACGCATGGCGTCATCCTGAGTCCCGTATCAGATTTAGCTGAGTCAATTCACTGCGATGGTGGAAGAAATCAGTTTAGCCATAGGATGGTTTACGTATGAAATTCGTATCTCTCGTTGGATTATGCCTCCTTTTAAGTGAATCAGTTCTTGCTGCATACTCAGGAACCCCGCAGGTTCCTATGAAAATTGACAATTGCTACCAAATTTCTTCTGCAGAAGAATTGTATGGTTTCGCAAAAATCATGAATGAGATGGATGCTGGGGGGCAATCGAAGGAGTCGGTTTGCGCGAAGCTTGTTGCGGATATTGTAGTCAACAACAATGTTTTAGAAGGTGACTCCCTGAATGGGGATGGAAGTGATTTTATTCCCTGGACTCCTATTGCCAATTTTACGGGAGTTTTTGACGGGCAAAATCATACGATATCAGGACTTTACTACAAAAATACGGAAACCTTTGCTTCTGCGGGATTTATCCTGACTGTTACGGGAACGTCCGAAAAAGATTACTCGATTGTGAGGAATGTCGGAATTGTTGATTCTTATTTCTATGGAGATCTGTATGTAGGAGGAATTGTTGCTCTTGCGAGAAATCTCACTTTGGAAAATGTTTTTCACAAGGGTACTGTGGTTGGCTCTACGGGGGTAGGTGGACTTGTTGGACTTTCCAGCATGAATGGAACGTTCCTTAATTCGTACAACGAGGGCGTTGTTAAAGGATATGAACGACCCAATAGTATTTATCCGGCTATGTACATTGGTGGTGTTGCCGGCTATATTCATACGGGTAAGAACCTGGTGAGAAATTGTTACAACATCGCGCAAATTGATCAATCGGGAAGTTATGTTGGGGGAATTGTCGGAATTGTTGGTAAAGAAACTGATCTCACGATTGAAAATTCTTTTAATACAGTAAAACTGTATAACGCACTGTTGTCAGGTTTGGTTGGATATGTAGATGCTACCGCAAACTTGACAACGAATAATTCGTTCAATAAAGGGACGAATTCGGGTGAATTTGAGAGAACGGATGCGTCCTTCTCTAATGGCGAATTAGCAGTTATGCTTCACTATGGCTTTAAAGGTGAGGTTTGGGGTCAAAACGTTGGTACAGATCCGTATCCGATTCTGAGTGGGTTTGTAAAAGGGTATTCGGGAGAAGTAACTCTTTATGATGTCAAACTGCATACCTTTGATGGCGACACTGCTGAATATGTCCAACAGTATTTGAAAGGTGTTGGCACTACATTACAGGTCCCTTTACGGCAGAATTATCTTTTTGGAGGATGGTATTCCGATAGTGACTTTTCGGGGAATGCTGTAACGAAAATTTTGGCGAGTGATACTGGCTCAAAAGAGTTCTTTGCGAAGTGGTTAAAGACACTTGAAAAGAAAGACGGTTGTTATGAAATTTCGTCAGGTGAAGATCTTTATGTTTTTGCTGCAATTGTCAATGGAAATGATGGATTTACTCAGGAACGAACTGCTTGTGGCAGGCTGACTGCAAATATTGTTGTCAATAAAAATGTTCTTGATGAAAAAGGAAATTTGAATAGTGCAGGTTCATCAACTTTTAAAACCTGGACTCCGATAGGCCCGTTTAGCGGTACATTCGATGGCCAAGGACATTATATATCTGGACTTTATTACAATGATTCCAAGAAGGATCAGATTGGTCTTTTTGGTTATGTATCTGGCTCAAGCGAAAATCCTGGCATTATAGAAAATGTTGGCCTTGTAGATTCCTATATCAATTCGCACGATGATGCGGGGACTTTGATAGGCAAGGCGACAGGCTATGTTTATGTCAAAAATTCTTACAGTACAAGTACAATAAAAGGAGGGACGTTTACGGGAGGCCTTGTTGGCTACGAAAATGGACATGCCCTTACTATTAGCAATTCGTACTTCGCAGGAAACGTTGCTGGCTATCAATGTGTAGGAGGTATGCTAGGTGGTTCGTATGGAAACGAACAGGTCAAGTTCATAAATTCCTTCAATACGAAACAAGGCTTTGTTGGGTACGTTAAGAATAAAAAGGATAGTAGTGTTATTGTTGTTCACTCTTATGCTCCTAGTTCGTCTGGCTATGGAGAAACCTCGGTCAAGTTAGAACAGTTCAAGGATGGCTCTGTGGCTTCGGCCTTGCATAACTATTCAAGTACGGATGTCGATGGATCCGTATGGGGACAAAATGTAGGCGTAGATTTATATCCTGTTTTAAACGTTAATTTCGATGCTGAATTATTTAAAGTTTCAAAAGCAGCGTTTCACTATAATGACGATAGTATTACAGACGAAGTCATGAATTACGTTGAAGGTGTTCCAGAATATATCAAGAACCCATCCGTACAAAATAAGATATTCGTTGGATGGTATAATAATAAATCATTTGATGGTTCTGTAGTCCATCCTATAAATGCTGAAACTAAGGGTGATATGGAATTTTATGCAAAGTGGATTTCAATCAGGGAGCCGGAAACAGAGGATGAATGTTATGTCATAAAAACAGTCGATGACCTGTACAGTTTTGCTGCTATTGTTAATGGTGCAAATGGAATGAGTAAACAGGAAAGAGCCTGCGCCAAACAAGTAGCTGATATCACTGTTAATAAGGACTTTCTTAAACCAGATGGAACGTTGAAGTTTAGTGATGATGATTTGGTTGTATGGACTCCAATTCAAAACTTTAGAGGAACCTTTGACGGTCAGGGACATACAATAAACGGACTCTTTTATGCGTCAAGTTATGTTGTAGGGGTAGGACTGTTTGCAAATTTGAAAGGAGATGTCGAGGGTGATGGAGCTGTTGTCAAGAACGTTGGCATTGCACAATCATATCTAAAAAGCTCTGGTCAGGCTGGTGCGATTGCAGGAACTGTTGAAGGAAACGTTTTGCTGGAAGGTGTATTCAACAGCTCTATTATTTCAGCTGGGCTGGCCGGTGGCTTAGTCGGTCTTGTAAAACAGAATGGTCACTTGCTTGTGCGGAATGTCTTTAATATCGGTTCCGTAAGAAGTGGGGATGATGTAAGTGTTGGAGGCTTGGTTGGAAAAATTAATTCGGGGAGCTTCGTTCGTATTGTCAATTCTTTTAACGGGATGGTTTTAAGTAATGGTAATTCTAACCTAATAAATTGCAATAGCGATTCCTTGTGCAAAGTTGAACATTCTTATTATTTGTCTCTTGATAGTGTAGAATCAGTTGGCTCAGCTGCGACTCAGCTAGAGTTCGCTGATGGTTCAATTGCGAAAGCCTTGCGTGAATATGACAGTGATGAAATTGATGGATCGATGTGGGGACAAAACATTGGCGTAGATTCCTATCCGAATTTGACCGGTGAAATAAATATTTCTGGAGCTCCAGTTATTCCCTCATATCCAGGTGATGCTCCTGAATCCAGCTCAAGCGAAACTTTGGAATCAAGTTCAAGCGAAAATCCTGAATCGAGTCCGAGTGACGAAGTTGATCCCGATTCCAGTTCAGCTACAGATGGGCTTGATTTCCAATTGAAAAAGATTCCCGTTGTGTCTATATACACTTTTAAAAATGAAATCTTTGTGGACGAATTTGATGGTTTTGTTACTGTATTTGATGTGAATGGAAAATTGCTTTCGAAGTCTTATTCAAATGGAACTGCTCGGATAAAAGTGAATCGCCCTGGAACGTATATCGTTATGGCTGGGAAACGTATGTGGAAAGTCCTATTGAAAAGATAAGTGCTAGCATTTTTTTGTTGTAAAAAAGGCTTCTGTCAAGTAGACAGAAGCCTTTCCCTTTAAACCCGTACAAATTATTTCTTGAGCGCTTCGATCTGCTCCCTGGAAAGACTTGTGTAGGCGATAATCTTTTCCATGGGCTCATTTTCGGCAAGTATCCTGCGGGCGGTTTCTTCGGCCTGGCGCTTTTCTCCGTCTTCAAAAATGGCGTCGCCGACAGTCTTGTAGTTTGGACGAACGAAATCCATTCTGAATGCCTCCTTGAAATTCTCTATAAGCCAATGACCCTAAATTAATCGCAAGCCGAGAGTCGCAGCCAAGATTGCTTGGATATGACCGAGGCGCAGATTAATGCGCAATTTAATTGCGCAAATATACATCCATCTGGTGCAATAAGTCAAGGGCCACGTTTTCGTGTCAACAGTTGTTTATAGAACAACCTTGACCTCGGTCATCCCCGTCAAGCGAGGACAGGTGCCCAATGGCAAGTAAACTTGCCATGGTCACGACACTCGTGTCAACAGTTGTTTCTAGAACAACCTAAGCCTCGGCCATGTCGATTCAAGTAAACTTGATCGCCAAGGCTCTCGTGCAAACAGTTGTTTGCAAAATGCGTCAGTGGAAACCTGGTCCCTTGTTTTTCTCGTAGCCTCTTTCTAAATTCCATCACGTAACATAGTTTGTTAGATCGCTTTACTGCCTAGGGCTTGCGCCCGGAAGCAGCGGCGGTCTTTTTTTATGGAGTGAAAATGAATCGCAAGGAATTTATCGCCATGGCGAAGGATATCAAAAAGAATCCCGACCGTCTGGCCCATTATCGCAAGATCTTCAAGAATGTCTATCCGTTCAGTGATGGAATGATCAAAATTTTATTAGCGAACGAAGCCAAACCGCTGCGAACCGTAATGTTCCTCAACGCAATGCTTGGCTTGGAGGGTGACAAGGCCATTTCGAAGTTTTCCCTAGGCGTGCAAGAAAACCCTGGCGTACTGAACGAGAAGACTGCAATCTTTGACATCTATGGTACTACCCAGGTGGGGGAACCTGTACTCATTGAAGTTCAGCAAAACTATAACCAGTTGTTTGTTGATCGTCTCATCTACTACACATCCCGTGTAATCAGTAGAACCGTGAAGAAATCCAAGTCCTACGACCTGCCGCACATCTACATTCTGAGTATCCTAACCGAGGATCAGTTCGTCCTGGACCGAGACCATTACTACCACACTTTGGAATTGGTTCGCAACAAAAAGTTTTACTATGATAAACTAGATGTTAACCTGGTGGAATTGGAAAAGTTCTTTGCTATTGAGGACCGTACTCCGCTGGAACAGCGTGAACGGAGCCGCCGAGCCGACATGCTTCGTCTCTTCCGCGAAATTTTGGAGGATAAGGAAATCACGGAGGAAAAAGCCGAAGGTCTCCTTGACAGGGAGTTTGCAAATGATGTATCTTTTTCCTCGTACACTAATGATGTTTTTCTTCTGGAGGCCGACGGCATGACTGATCTCGCATACGAAAAAGAAGGCTCGTACCTGCAGGGTAAAGCCGACGGCGAAGATATTGGCCGCAAGGAAGAACGCCAAAAGGCTTTGTCTGAGAAGTTGCAGGCTGCTCGCGAGATGCTTCGTGACAATATTCCTTTGGAAAAGGTCATTAAGTACCAGAATCTCACCGAGGAACAGGTAAAAGCATTGTAGCCTTTGCGAGTCCCCTTCCACATTTCCTGACAGCTTTTTTTCTACTTTATATCCGAAAATTAGTTAGTGTCGTATTCATCCACTAACCACTAAACACTAACCACTAACCACCAAGGTCTAGTATGAACATTCTCGTAGTCGGTAGCGGCGGTCGTGAACACGCCATCGCCCTCGCTGTTAAGAAGTCCCCCATGTGCGATTCTCTCATCTGCGCACCGGGCAATCCTGGCATGGCAAACCTGGGCAAGTGCATCCCCGTTGATGTGGCTGACCCCAAGGCTATTGCAGATCTGGCTGTGGCTAACAACATCGACCTGGCCATCATCGGACCGGAAATTCCGCTGGTAGCAGGTGTGGTTGACGAATTCCGCGCTCGCGGTCTCCGTGCATTCGGCCCCACCGCCGGTGCTGCTGCTCTGGAAGGCTCCAAGGCTTTCTCCAAGGACATCATGAAGAAGTACAATGTCCCCACCGCAGCATTCGAAACTTTCACTGACCTGGCTTCCGCAAAGAAGTTCCTGGCAGAACATCCCGCTCCCATCGTGGTGAAGGCTTCCGGCCTTGCTGCTGGTAAGGGCGCCATCGTCTGCATGACCGACAAGGAAGCTGACGACGCTGTGGAAGAAATGCTTGGCGAAAAGGCCGTCTTTGGCGAATCCGGCAAGACTGTCGTGATCGAAGAATTCATGGACGGCGAAGAAGCTTCCATCTTCGTCGTTTCCGACGGCAAGGATTACGCCATCCTCTCTTCCGCCCAGGACCACAAGCGCGTCTTCGATGACGACAAGGGCCCCAACACCGGTGGAATGGGTGCATACTCTCCGGCTCCGGTTGTTACCGACGCTCTGCTGGACGAAGTGAAGAAGACCATTATCGAACCTACCCTCAAGGGTATGGCTGCCGAAGGCAAGCCCTACACTGGCGTGCTCTATGTGGGCATCATGGTGACCTCTAAGGGCCCCAAGGTTGTGGAATACAACTGCCGTCTGGGCGACCCGGAATGCCAGATTGTTCTGCCGCTTTACGATGGCGACGTGCTGGCTCTCTTTGACGCTGCCGAAAAGGGCGAACTCTCTAAGCTTGGCGCCCCCAAGGCTCCCAAGGGTTCCGCTGCAATCGTGGTTCTCGCAAGCGCTGGCTATCCTGGTTCCTACGAAAAGGGCAAGGTGGTTACCGGTATCGAAGAAGCCGAAAAGAACGGCGCACAGGTTCTCCACGCCGGTACCAAGATGGCCGACGGCAAGCTGGTCACCAACGGTGGTCGCGTGTTCGGCGTCGTAGGTCACGGTGCAACTCTTCGCGAAGCTCTGGACGTTGCATACGCCGCTTGCGAAAAGGTTGAATTCGAAGGTAAGTTCTATCGTAAGGACATTGGTAAGAAGGGTTTGGCAAGATGCTAGTAGAAAACGCTAAGGTCGGCATCGTTGCTGGTAGCAAGAGCGACCAGGAAGTTGTAGACAAGATCACCGCTGTGCTGGACAGCTTCGGCATCAAGTGGGAATTCAACATTTACTCTGCACACCGCACTCCCAACGCTACTGCAAAGTACGCCAAGGAAGCTGAAGGCCGTGGCCTCCAGGTCATCATCGGTGTTGCCGGTCTCGCCGCAGCTCTTCCGGGCGTGTTGGCCGCTCACACCATCCTTCCGGTGATCGGTCTGCCCTGCGCTGGCGGTCCCCTGAACGGTGTGGACGCTCTCCATTCCATCGTCCAGATGCCCGGTGGCATTCCTGTTGCAACTGTTGGTATCGGTAACGGCAAGAACGCCGGCTACCTGGCCGCCCACATCGTCGCTCTCACTGACCCTGCCGTCAAGGCAAAGCTTGTGGAATACCGCAAGGGTCTGGGCGACATCGAAGGCTAGTAGGTAGTAGGAAGTAGACGGTAGGAAGTGGTTAGGATCGTGAAAAAAATCAAGTGCAAATTTGGCTTTGTGTCTAAGTTGTTTTTTGCATTTGCGTTTCTAGGCCTGCTTTCTACTTCATCCTTTGCCGGTGAGCCGAACCTTCCCGAGGTCAAGGCTCCCTGGATGAAGGGTGAACGTCTGACTTTTAGTCTGGGCTGGGGTATCATTACTGCAGGCAAGGCCGTGCTGGAGGTCAAACCTTCCAAGGACGGCAAGACTGAATTCTACACCTTGGCTCATGATGAGGGGTCCCTCAAGAAAATCTATCCGGTGTCTGACACCATCTACACCCGCGTTCGTAACAAGGGGCTCATGACGGAAGTTTTCCGCAAGACCTTGAACGAGGGTAGCTACCATAACAAGTCCGTAATCCGGTTCGACCGCAAGGGCGAAAAGGCATGGCTTTCCGACACGGTCTTTACCGACGGAAAGGTTCGCAAGGTCAAGCGCTCCGCCGATACCGTCGTGGCCATCCAGGGTATCGAGCACAGCATCATGTCTGCCTTTTACCTGGTCCGAACTCTGCCGTTGACGGTAGGGGATACTTCTCGCTTTTCGGCAGTGAGCGGCAAGAAACGCTACGAACTGAAGGTCCTTGTCCATGGACGCGAAACCCTAAAGACCAAAATTGGCACGGTAAACACTATAAAAGTGGAACCCGTGCTGGATGGAGACGGCATTTTTGTGTCGAAGGGCCGCATTTTTATATGGCTGACCGATGATGAACGTCGTATTCCGGTCCTTATGGAGTGCGAAATTGCCCTCGGTTCCATAAAAGCTAAGTTGTTAAAAGTGGAATAGCGGGACCTTGGGTCGCACAAACCCGCTGTTTTTATAAAAATCGGCATTTTTAATCAACTTTTACATAAAGGCTTTTGCATTTGGCGGATTTAATAAGTTATATTCCAAAGGCGATTATATAATCAGAGGCTTTTGATGTTAAAAAAACTTTTGTTGACTACCTGTTTGACTCTCGGTTTGTCCGCTTTTGCGTCTGTATCTTGGGCTCAGGATGATGATGACGACGATTACGTCTCCGCTCCGTCTGTTGCTTCTGACGAAGACGATGATGGCTTTGTCTCTGCTCCGCCGAAGGCATCTAAGGGCAAGGCTGCCCGTGCTGCTGCCATGGACGACGATGACGAAGAAGGGGAAGATGAAGAATTTGCCAGCGGCGATCTGACTGTCGCTCAGCGCAAGGAACAGCTGGAACGCAAGAAGTTCGAAGAAGAACAGCGTCAGGATGAATACGCAAACTCCGAACGTCGTCGTGACTGGCTCCGTAACCGTCTCATTCTGCAGATGGGTATGGGTTCTCGCTATGCCTTCATGGGTGAAACCGGTATGGGTATGAGCTTCGGTATCGGTGCGGAATACGTCCTGCCGTTCCATCTGGCCGTATTCGGTTCTTTCGGTTTCCTGCCTAAGGGTACCGACACCGACTTCGAAGAATTTGAATTGGAAGGTGGCTCTGGTTGGAAGGCCGGTATTAACTACTACCTCTTCCCGAAGAATCCTCTCCATCTGGGTATTTCTGCTTCTTATGGCACTGTTTACTTCGACCATGACATCAAACCGGATAATAACGTTCGTGCCTTGATTTCTGTGGAAGGTTACCAGTTTGACGTTCTTATTGCCTATATGACCAATGAATGGTACTACCTGCAGTTCTCTATCGGTATGTACTATGCTCCCAAGCTGGCAAAGAAGCCTGCCCAGTGGGATGAATCCACCGACAACCCCAGCTGGGGCAAGCGTGAAGTGCTTGGCATGTGGCAGAATGGTCAGTGGGATTCCAAGGTGGTTAACCAGGACGGTATGAACAAGACTGGTATTGTCTTCGGTATCGCCATCGGTTATGCCCTGCCGGAACTCTTCCCGGATGACACCGAAAAGCGTCGTCGTGAACGTGAAAAGGCTCGTGCCCGTTCTAGCGCTGCTGGTCGATAACAGCTAACTTTTGGAACAAGTTTTAAAGAATGCCGCCCCAATCAAGATGGGCGGTTTTCTTTTTTACTATATTGCGAATCGCCTTGAAGAACGTTCAACGGTTCTAGAGGCTTTCGCTTTCGTAGCTCAGTTGGATTAGAGTGTCTCCCTCCGAAGGAGAAGGTCACGCGTTCGAGTCGCGTCGAGAGCATAAAAACGCCAAAGACCCATTGGGTCTTTGGTGTTTTATTTTACTAGGCGACGAGAACTAGTTCGACTCCTGCATAAGGCGAGTGCAGCGAACGAACTTGTTCGTTCATTGCCGAGCCGCGCAGGAGCTATCAAAACGAAGTTTTGATGAATCGCGTCGAGAGCATAAAAACGCCAAAGACCCCCAGCGGGGGTCTTTTTTTATGTTCTTTTTATTGTTTGCGCTTGGGGTCGGCGGACCACCCCAAAATAATCTAGTCTAGCAACTTTACGATCAGTTCGTGGGGTTCCGCATCGACAACCAATGCCTGGCGGAACGTTCCAACTTCACCGTCGCCTTCCAGCACCTTCACGATGTCGTCGGTGTCCAGGGAGTTGCCTTCGGTGCGGCCGTAGAAGTGGTATTCGCTTTCTTCGGCTTCTTCGTCCAGGATGACGGTCACTGTCTTGCCGATCATTTCTTCGGCGCGCTGTGCTGCCAGTTCTTCCTGGAAGTCGGTGATGGCGTCCAGGCGGGCGCGGGCGTCGCTTTCGTCCACGGGGGCGAGTTTCTTCATGTTCATGACCGGAGTGCCTTCTTCGGGGCTGAACACGAATCCGCCCAAGTGCTCGAACTTGATTTCCTGGAGCAGGTCCATCAGGTCTTCGAAGTCTTCGTGGGTTTCGCCGGGGAAGCCTACCAGCACGGTGGTACGGAGGGTGACGTCGGGGAGCTTGGTGCGGATCTTGCGGAGGATGTCACGGAGTTCCTGACGGGTGTACTTGCGCAGCATGTTCTTCAGAACGGGGTCGCTGCTATGCTGGATAGGCATGTCGATGTACTTGACCAGGCGGGGTTCCTTGGCCATCAGGTCCAGCAGTTCATCGTCGATGAAGGCGGGGTACCAGTACAGCATACGGATCCAGGGAATGTTCGTCTCGGCGAGCAGCGCCTTCAACAGGTCCGTGAGGGTTTCGCCTTCCTTCTTCTTTTCGCGACCGAAGAAGGTAGTGTCCTGGGCGATAAGGGTCAGTTCCTTGATGCCCTGGGCTTCCAGTTCCTTGGCTTCCTTCACCAGTTCCGCAACGGAGGTGGATTTCTGCAGCCCGCGGATATTGGGAATGGCGCAGTAGGCGCAGCGGCGGTTGCAGCCTTCCGCAATCTTCAGGTAGGCGTGGTGGGGGAGTCCGCCCAGGTTCAGGCGGGGAAGCTTGGCAGGATTGCAGCCTGCCGGCTGGTCGATGCCCATCTTTGCCAGAAGTTCGCCGGGCTGATAGGTGCCTGCCCAGAAATCGACTTCGGGGATTTCCTTTTCCAGCTCTTCGCCGTAGCGCTTGCTGAGACATCCCGTCACGATCAGCTTTTGCTTCGCTTTCTTGCCCTTTACCTGGGCGAGGATGGCGTTGATGGATTCTTCCTTGGCGGCTTCGATAAATCCGCAGGTGTTTACCAGGATGTAATCGGCCTTGGAGGCTGTTTCCGTGGTTTCAAAACCGACGTTCAGCATTTCTCCAACGAGGCGTTCTGCGTCCACCTGGTTTTTGGAACAACCGAGATGAACGACGAAAATCTTAGGCTTTCTTGTAGGCATGGGTAAAATATAGATTTCGGTGGAATAGCTTTCAATGATTGGCAGAAAAAGAGTGTATTTGAGCTAACTTTCTTAAAAGGAGGAATTATGAACTTGAGTAAATTCGCATTTGTCGTGGCCGCTGGTGCCATGTTCTCTTTAACTGCCTGTGGTGATAGCAGCTCTAATGCCCAGGGTGCTCAATGTAGTGTTTCCAGGTCTGGAAACTCTGTGACTTTGAGCGAATACGTAATGGGTATTTCCTATACGTCCACTGCAACTGTGGTTAGCGACTCCAAGGTGACCTTCCATTCTGTTTATGGTTACTCGACTCAGGCGGATGCCGATGTGGCTTGTGCTGATCAGAAGGAAGAAGCTGCTTCATGGAGAGATGGCAGCTACCAGGTCGAATGCTCCGGCTTGCAGATAACTGTTGATGAATACAGCGAGTATTTATACGGCGCTGCAGAGGGCTTGGACGAAGTCGAAGAAAATTTTAACGACATATGCCAAAGTTTCAACGATTTCGTTAGCCGCGGCGAAATGTAGTTCGTTTTTTGAAGCAATTAAAAAAAGCCCCGTTCCTTTGGAACGGAGCTTTTTTTAATCTCTTTTTTGAATTAGTCCCAGTCGTCGAAACCGTCTGCGGCCGGTGCTTCGGGAGCGGGAGCAGGCTCGGGTGCCGGTGCGGGCTCGGGTGCCGGAGCCGGTGCAGGGGCAGGAGCGGGAGCCGGAGTAGGAGCAGGAGCCGGTGCGGGCTTGGGTGCCGGAGCCGGAGTTTCTTCCTCTTCTTCTTCGTCGTCTTCTTCCATATCACTGGAGTAATCGCCTGCGGGATTGCCGACTTCGTCGTTCTTACGTTTGTCGACCCACCATGCAAAATTCAATGCCTTCAGGACTTGCTTACCGTATTCCTGGGCGTCGTTGCTGGTTTCAAAGAAACCGACGCGGATGCGGTAGTATGTGCCTTCCAGCTCGCCCGGATTTTCGACTTCGGCGATGTAGGCCTTGATATTCTGTTCTGCCAGTTTCTTTACGATACCGTCAGCGGCCTTCTTGGAAGACTGGATGCTGACCTGAATTACGAAGTCGCCCTTGCTGCCGGGCTGGTTGCTGCCTTCGGGGGCGGCAACTGCTGCGGGAGCATCATCCTTGTTGTCGTTGGAAAGGGACTGGATGGGAACCAGGACCGGTTCGTCTGCGCTCTTAGCTTCTTCGACGGGGGCGGGCTTGGGAGCCGGGGCGGGAGCTGCTGCTTTGGGAGCGGGTGCTGCCTGGGCGGCGGGCTTGGCGGGTTCCATCTGGGGAACGAGGTCTTCCTCTTCGTTGCAGGCAACGAACATCGAACATGCCGCGGCAAGAGAAATTATCGTTGCGATTTTCGCAGAAAAAACGGAAAGGGATTTCATCAAAATCTCCGAATTTTATTGAATGTATCAAAAAAATAAGCTATATGATTTTCGGTTAAAATATACATAAGTCTTTGATATTCCGCAAGTTATAAAAAAATAAAAAGGGTCTTTTTTTTATTACCCTTGACGGAACTATTGGGAATAAATATATTTGGCTATCCAATTTTGAATTTTAAACTTAACCAAAGGATTATCGTGATCGGCGTTATTGTTAAGTCCAACGAACCTTTCGAACGCGCTCTCAAGCGTTTCACCAAGTCTTGCGAAAAGAACGGCATCATTTCCGATGTCAAGAAGCGTCAGCGCTTCGAAAAGCCTTCTGAAGAAAAGAAGCGCATCGAAACTGCTGCTCGTCGCAAGCGCCTGAAGGAAATCGCTGACCAGAACCGCAAGCGTCTCTACTAGTCTGGTCGCCCTGTCTAGGGTACAGTCCAGATAGTGTCACGCCGGAGAATGTCTAGCTTACGCGTAGCCGGGCATTCCTAAAAAGCGAAACTTTCTACTTTGTGAGTCGCTAACCTGTGGTTGGTGGCTCATTAGGTGTTTATAGTCAAAGGGAAAAATATGGCAAGTGAATTGTTGACTCGCATTCTTGATGATATCAAGGCCTCTATGAAGGCTCATGATTCCGAAACTCTCAGCGTTCTTCGCACTCTTCATTCTGATATCAAGAATGAAGCCATGAAGGCCGGCGCTACTCCCGCCCAGATTACCGAAAGCATTACCGACGAAATGTGCGTCGATGCCCTGGCAAAGAGCGTGAAGCAGAAGCAGGAAGCCATTGAAATCCTCAAGAAGGGTGGATTTGAAGACAAGATTCCCGCTGAAGAAGCTGTCATCGCCATCTACAAGAAGTATATGCCTGCCGAACTTTCCGAAGAAGAAGTGAAGGCTCTCATCGCCGAAATCAAGGCTGCAACTGGTGCTTCCTCTCCCAAGGATATGGGCAAGATCATGAAGGAACTTCAGCCCAAGGTGAAGGGCCGTTTCGATGGCAAGCGCGTCAGCGCCCTGGTCCAGGAAGCCCTGAAGTAAGTAGACAGTGGTTAGTAGGAAGTAGACAGTGATGTCATCCTGAGCGAAGCGAAGGATCCAGCGAAAACTACTAGATGGAAAAACTACAACAAAGTAAGATTCAAGAACTGGAGCTGCTCTACAAGATCAGCTCCATTTTGAACCAGAGTCTGGACTTCGAGAATGTGGCTCATCCCATTCTTGAAGTGTTGGAGTCTACCATGGGTGTGCAGCATGCCACCCTTACTTTGTATAATCGCCATACCGGCGAAATCTCCATTGAAATTGCAGAAGGCCTTTCCAGCCGCCAGGCCCGTAAGGGTCGCTATAAGGTGGGTGAAGGCGTCACTGGCCGCGTGGTGGAAACTGGTAAGCCGGTCATCATTCCCTCTGTGGGTAAGGATCCCAACTTCCTTGACCGTACTGGTCGTGGTAAGGATGAAAACCGTGCTTTCCTTTGCGTTCCCGTGATCATGGAACATGAGGTCATTGGTGCCTTGAGTGCCGACGTCCAGGATCCTGTGGAAGAACAGCTTCCCGAAAAACTTCGCCTTCTGGAAATTATCGCCCAGATGTTGGCCGCGGCCGTGAAATTGCGCCGTCAGGCTCGCGAAGAAAACGAGATCCTCAAGGCCGAAAATGAACGCTTGACCATGGAGCTTAAGGACCGTTTCCAGCCTGACAATATTATCGGTCGCTCCAGTGAAATGCAGCGTGTCTACGCCCAGATCGACCAGGTTTCCAAGAATCCTCTTCCCGTGTTGATCGTGGGGGAGGTGGGTACCGGCAAGGGCCTCGTGGCTGAAGCTATCCATTACCGTTCCGACCGCAACACTCATCCCTACATTCGCGTCCACTGCGCCTCTATGCCAGAATCTGTGCTGGACCGCGAACTTTTCGGAAGCGAGCGTGGCGCCTTGGTTGGCGTGCTTACGGAAACTCCGGGCCGCGTGGAGCAGGCTGATGGTGGAACTCTCTTTCTGGATGAAGTGGCGGAGCTTTCTCCCAACCTTCAGGTGAAACTTTTGCGCCTTCTGCAGGACGGCGAAATGGAACGCGTGGGCGCCCGTTTTTCAAAGAAGGTGAACGTCCGCATCATTGCCGCCACCACCAAGAACTTGCAGCAGATGGTGGCCGAGGGAACTTTCCGCGAGGACCTTTACTACCAGCTTCACATTTCTCCCATTTACGTTCCCGCCCTGCATAACCGCAAGACGGATATTGTTCTTCTGGCAGACCACTTTGTGGAACATTACTGCCGTATTGTAGGTAAGAATGTGCGCCGTCTGGCCCGCACCACCATCAACATGCTCATGAGCTACCCCTGGCCCGGCAACGTCCGCGAGCTGGAAAATGCCATCGAGCGCGCGGTCCTCGTGACCGACGAAGACGTCATCTACCCGCACCATTTCCCCACAACGCTGCAGACGGCAGAAACTTCCGGCACCCAGGTGTCCGGCAACCTGAAGCTGATGGTGGAAGCCTACGAACGCGACATCATCTGCGATGCCCTCAAGAGTTCCAAGGGCAAGATGGCCGCTGCCGCCCGCAGCCTCTCCACCACGCCCCGCATTCTTACGTACAAAATAAAACAGCTAGGCATCGACCTAGCTGCATTTACCCGATAAAAAGACCTCCTTTGGGGAGGTCCTTGTAATTTTTTATCGTAGAAACTTTAGTTCCAAGTTGCGGTAAGCCTTGCGGATATACCGATGGAAGATTCAGTTGCGTCGCCAAGATTAGTTTCTCTGCCGTACAGAATAGCGGCCGTTGCGCCGATACCCCAGTTTTCGCTGATCCACCATTCCTTGCCGCCGGCCAGCTGGAGAGCGAAGCCACTGCGGGAGTAATCGTCTGGATTCCCCTGGACATTGGCCTGGAATGTGGGAATGTCATCACATACGCGGAACTGTCCGACGCCGATAGACGCAGATGCTAAGTAGTTGCCCGGGAAATAGTATGTAGCACCGATGCCGAGGATGGAAAGGTTTGTCTTAAAATCCTTGAATTCGTCATCCTCGTTAAAATCTTCAAGATCGTAAATCGTGGATGTGGGGGTGTTGCCAGCAAGGGTCAAGTGAAGGGCGAGGTTGTTTGTTAAGGAAAAACCGATTTTTATATCAATGTCTGTTGCTAGCCCCGATTGACTGGTTGTTTCGTCATCATAATCACCAAGGACAAAATCAATGCTCTGGAAACCCAGTCCCATTGCAAAACTCAGAAAAAATCCGTCATGGGTGTGGGGTGCAGAAGCCGCAAAAGTGGACGCCGCAGCAAGAGCGAGTATAGACAAACTCTTTTTCAAGGTAATCCTCCTAAAATTGAACAACGTAAAAGATAAAAAAGAGTAATAGTAGATTGTTGTTTTTTTGTAAACTTTTGTTAATCTTTGGTAAGGCGCCTTCCGTGGACCTTTCTCCTGTCTACTACCTACTACCTACTTCCTACTAATTTCTATCTTTCCCCGTAGAAAATGAAAATTCACTCTTTTTCCATGGGCTTTAGTTGATTGATGGCTAGCATTTCCTAACCACCAATCACTAACCACTAACCACTGAGAAAATTATGCAATTCCGTCCTGTTAAAGAACAGCTTGATATTTTGATGCGCGGCGTTATCGATATCGTCCCGCAGGATGAACTCGAAAAGAAACTCCAGAAGTCTTACGAGACTGGCGTTCCCCTCCGTATTAAGATGGGCGTGGACCCCACCGCACCGGACGTTCATTTCGGCCATACCGTTGTGATGCGCAAGCTCCGTCAGTTCCAGGATCTGGGTCATACCGTTGTTCTTATCGTCGGTGACTACACCGCACAGATTGGTGACCCCAGCGGCCGTAACAAGGCCCGTCCTCGTTTGACTCACGAACAGGTTCTGGAAAACGCCAAGGAATACCAGGAACAGTTCTTCAAGGTTGTCCGTCGCGACCAGGTGGAAATCCACTACAATGGCGAATGGTTCTCCAAGCTGGACTTCAGCAAGGTCACAGAACTCATGGGCCAGTTCACTGTAGCCCAGATGCTGGAACGCGAAGACTTCCACAACCGCTATACTGCAAATACCCCCATTAGCCTTCACGAATTCATGTACCCCATGATGCAGGGCTACGATTCCGTGGCTATCAAGTCCGACGTGGAACTTGGCGGTACCGACCAGAAGTTCAACGTGCTCCGCGGTCGCGACCTTCAGATTTTTGAAGGCATGGAACCCCAGATCGGTCTCTTCATGCCTATCCTCCTTGGTACCGACGGCAAGGTCAAGATGTCCAAGTCCATCGGTAACTACGTGGGCCTCAACGAAGCCCCGGACGTGATGTACCACAAGATCTACAGCCTGGCTGACAGCATCGTTGAAAACTGGTTCGAACTCTTGACCGAAATCCCCATGGAAGAAATCAAGCAGATGATGGCTGACGTGGCTTCCGGCAAGATGAACCCCAACGAAGCTAAGCATCGCCTGGCTATTGACATCGTCACCCAGTACTACGGCGCCGAAGCCGCGGTCGCTGCCGCCGCCAAGGAAAAGGAAGTCCACAGCGGTAACGCCATTCCTAGCGACGCAGCAGAATGCTCTGTAGCAGCCGGTTCCTACGGCGCTCTCGACCTCCTCGTTGAAGTCAAGGCCTTTGCCTCCAAGGGTGAAGCCCGCCGCATGGTCCAGAACGGTGGCGTAAAGATTGGCGGTGAAAAACTTGCTGACCCCCAGGCCCAGATTGAAATCAAGGGCGGTGACCAGATGGTTATCCAGGTGGGTAAGCGTAAGTTCTACAAGGTGAACTTCTAAGGGTGTTTTAAGGGTTTGGGTATGGCTCAAGAAATTCTCATCCTCGGTTTGAATCCCGCCTGGCAGCGCTTGTTCTTCCTGGACAAGTTTACGCCTGGCGAGGTACATCGTATTTCCAAGGTAGAGGAATACGCCTCGGGCAAGGGCATCAACTGTGGTCGCGTCCTGCAGCTGCTGGGCGGTTCGGCTCTTCTGATGCATTTCCTTGGCGACCAGAACGGTTCGCACATCTTTGATGAACTTTCCGCTTGCGGTGTTCAGCAGGCCCCGGTGTGGATCAAGGAACCGACCCGAATCTGTACCACCATCGTCAGTGCTGGTGAATCTACGGAGCTGATTGAACCCTCTCCCGTTCTGACCGAATCCGAGAATGATGATTTCCTGCAGAACCTGAACGACTACTGGGACTCCACCCAGCGTGTGGCCCTTTGTGGAACGTTCCCCAAGGGCTTTGATGTCAATAAGATCAATTCCCTGGATTTTACCGGCAAAAAAATTTTTGTGGATGCCGTAGAAGACATCGATGCCTGGCTTGCCAAGGGCGTGGAACTGCTGAAGATCAACATGCAGGAATACTGCAAGTTGTGCGAACGAATGGGAATTCCCCTGGTCATGTCCAGCCCCCAGTTCTGGAAGATGTCCGCCACGGCGGTTTTGGAACGTCTGCCGATCAAGAACCTTGTGGTTACGGATGAGGAATCTCCGGTACGAGCCTTCAGACTTTTAGAAGGAAAGTTCCAGGGAGTCCAGATCCAGCCGCCTACAATTCAGGTCAAGAACAGCGTTGGTGCAGGTGATTCCTTCTTTGCCGGTTGGCTGTACGCAGATACCCAGGGCATGTCTTTCGAAGACAGTCTGGTTCTTGCCACCGCAGTCGCCGCAGCCCGTTGCGAAACGGATCGTCCCTGGAATCTTAAGCTGGAACGTGTGTCGGAACTGCAGGCGTCCCTGGCCGAAGCCGTAGAAAAACTGGAGTGATTATGGAAAAGCCCGCCTTTGAAAATGTACCCTTGTTTGCCTTTGCGACAGCTATGGAATTTTCGGCGGTCTTCCCCAAGGCGTCCGCAGAATATCCCGACGCTGTCAATAAGCTGATCCCTATCGATGAATTTCCCGGCGGTGCCTACGCCTGCGTACTTGACGTCGGTGCCCTGGATTTTTCTGTTGGTCTGACAAGCATCCTCCTTGAGTGTAGACAAACTAATATTGCCGTTTCTGCAGTAGTCAACGTCGGTATTTGTGGCGCATATCCGAACCGTTGTCTGAACCTTCTTGACGTGGTCCGTGTCGACGAAGACTTGCTGGGCGATTACGGCTGCGAGGAGCAGGACGGTTCCTTTAGTTCCTGGGCGAAAGCTCGTCACGCCGCTTCTCCCAAACAGGCTCCGGAATCCATCCGCAACATTGTTTCCAACCTGAAATCTGTCAGAGGCGCAACCGTAAATTGCTGCACCGGTACGGAATGTACCTCCATTTTGCGTTCCCAGAAACTGGATTGCGACGTAGAGTCCATGGAAGGCATCGCCTGTTTCGCGGTCTGCGAAAAATTCCAGATTCCCGCTTTCCAGATCCGCGCCGTTAGCAACTTTGCCACATCCCGTGACAAGAGCCAGTGGAAATCCAGGGAAGCCCTAGAAAAACTGCGCGCAACCATTTTAGCGTAAAGCGAAAAGGTTGAAGCGAAACGGCTAAAGGGGGTTCGCAGGATGGAAACGCTAGCTGTTTAATTAGTAATTCATATCTTGTATCTCGTCTCTCACCCCTCATCTCTTATGCGACTTTCTCTCGGAATTTCTTCCTGCCCCAATGACACCTACATTTACGAAGCCCTGGTAAAGGGCCTTGAAGGTTCCCCTTTTGACTGGGACGTCCATTTTGCCGATGTCCAGACCCTGAACGAAATGGTCCGCCGTGGCGAACTGGACGTGGCCAAGGTGAGCGCCCAGGTTTACCCCAAGGTGGAAAAGGATTATGTCTGCCTGGGCTGTGGCGGCGCTATCGGCTATGGATGCGGACCTCTGCTCCTTTCCGCAGTGGGGGAGTCCTTTGACGATTCCCTGCCGGTAACCTTGCCCGGTTGCGACACCACGGCCGCCTTGCTGTTCCGTTTCTGGCATTCCCGAACCCGGAAAGTCCCCGCAGACCTGCGATACGCCCTATTCGACCAAGTCTATCGTTCCTTGCGCTCCAAGGAGGCTCCTCAGGGCGTTGTCATCCACGAACATCGTTTTACCTGGAAAAGGGACGGTCTGTTCCTGTTGCAGGATCTTGGTGCCTTCTGGGAACAGGAAACTGGAACCCCGATCCCCCTGGGAATTGCGCTGGCGCGAAGGGAACTCGGACCCGAGACCGTTAAACTGGTTGAAAGTGAAATCCGGAAGAGTCTGCAAATGGCCCGCTCCCGTGATACGCTCATCACCGATTTTATCAGCGAAAAGGCTCAGATCGAGGACGATTCTGTCATGGAAGCCCACATCAGGATGTTTGTCAATGACTTCTCCGAAAACGTCGGGGAACGCGGCCAGGCCGCCCTGGATCATTTGTGGACGTTGGTACGTGGTTTATAAGTTGTTGAAGGGTTTCGTTTTATTGTAATATTATGTTAATGTGAACTTAATTTTACAAAATGGCGAATTTTTAGAAAAAACTTTAATTATTTTCCCTACAGCATCTTTTTTTTGGAGTTTGCTTATGAGTTTAGTGAACGATCTTGAACAGGAAGTCGAGAACTTTAAGCGCGAGTACGAGAAGTTCCAGCGCGGCAATAAGTCCGCTGGTACAAGAGCTCGTAAAGTGTTGCAGGACATAAAGAAAACCTGCCAAGAGATTCGCGTCTCCATCCAGGGGGCGAAGAAGGACGGCGAAAAGGACGAACCGGAAGCCGACGATTGACCTGGGAAAACTTCAAATGCGACCACTATCACAATATTTTTACGATAATTTTGCCCATTTTTGCGAAAATCGTTTGACTAATGGCGTTTTTGAAGGTATATTCCCATTTGAATTTTATACTTGCCCCATTGGGGGTAGTATAGATGCATGAATTTTATGTGTTCTATGATTGGAGAAACGTAGCAGTATGACCCTAAAGAAACTGGTCTTGATCACGGCCGGGGCTATGCTCTTGACTGGAACCGCCATGGCAAAGAATATCAACGTGCCTGGCGACTACCAGAAGATTGCAGACGCACTCGGTAATGCAGATGCCGGGGATACCATCCTCGTCAAACGCGGTACTTACAACGAAAACATCACCTTGGTGATGGGCGTTGTGCTTAAGGGCGAGGACCCGCTCACTACCATCATCGATGGTGGCCGTCGCGGTCCGACCGTCATGGGTACTTCTGGCGCCGAAATGTCTCACTTCACTGTGAAGAACGGCCTCGAAGGTATTCTGTGCGAAAACGCAGCCCCCTACATTCATCACTGCTACGTGATGGATAACAAGGCAACCGGTATCGGTGCTTTCATTTCCCTCCCGCATCTTCGTAATAACGTGGTGTACGGCAACCGCTGGTCCGGCATTCTGGCCTGGGGTGCTAAGTCCCTCGACGCTTATATCGAACAGAACGTTGTGCTCCGTAACGGCTACTCCGGTCTCGCTCTCAAGGGCCCGACCAACGTGATTGCCCGCAACAACATCTTCATGGAAAACCACTACTACGGTGTGTTCGCCGACCCCGCTGCCGGCCAGACCAAGGTGGAATACAACAACATCTACAAGAACTACTATCCGTTCAACCAGTTCATCAAGGTGAACCGCACTAACGTTTCCTTGGATCCGAAGTTCATGAATCCTTCGCTCTCCAAGCCGAACTTCTACTGCCAGTCCACCTCTCCGATGCTGAAGCGCGGTAAGGGCAAGCTGGACATCGGTCTGACTGCTGCCGAACTGGTGAAGGAAGAAGAAGCCGTTGAAGAAACTCGTAATCCGGATACCGATGGCGATGGCCTCTGCGATCCGTGGGTTTCCGAAGAAGGCTTCTCCGACAAGTATGCTTCTGTCTGCACCGGCCTCGACAACTGCCCCGAAGAAGCTGAAGACTTCGACGGCTTCCAGGACGACGATGGCTGCCCGGATGCAGATAACGACCGCGACGGTCTCTGCGACCCGTGGGTAGAAGCTAAGGGTATGCTGGCCAACTTCGCTCACGTCTGTAAGGGCGTTGACCTCTGCCCCGAACAGGCTGAAACTCTCAACAGCTACAAGGACGAAGATGGTTGCCCGGATGAAGTTCCCCAGCCGCCTAAGAAGGTGTTCGTCCTTGAAGGTGTTAACTTCGAATCTGGTAAGGCTACGATTACTCCGGATTCCTACATCTCTCTGATGAAGGTTGTCGACATTATGGAAACCTTCACCGAAGCAACGTTTGAAATCGTCGGTCATACAGATAACGTTGGTAACAAAGACAAGAACAAGCAGCTTTCCGCAGATCGCGCTGCCGCCGTTAAGAACTTCCTTGTAGAAAAGGGTATTAACGAAAGCCGTATGGTCACCGACGGTATGGGTGACACCAAGCCTGTCGCATCCAACAAGACACCGGAAGGTCGTGCTCAGAACCGTCGTATCGAGTTCATCCGCACGGATATTAAGTAAAGGAGTAAGTGATGCGTTCTAGTTTTATTAAAACCGCAGTCCTCGGACTCACAGTAGCCAGCACTTCTCTGTTTGCAGAAGCCACTTATTCTCCGCATAAGTATCAGCAGAATGACTGGTTTGCAGAATTCGGTGGCAATACCGCCATGTACGTCAACCCGGCAGGAATTGCAGAAACTGAACAGCTGGAATTCAGCGCAGCTTTCTTCAGCTCCATCAGTGGTGAAGCTTCTCAGGAATACGTCAGCTTGACCTTCCCCATGGATTACAAGCACACTTTGGGCCTGTCTTTCTTCGAAAACGGTGCTTCCATTGATGGCGGTAAGTCCTATGGTGAATACTCCTGGTTGCTCGGCTATGCTTACAACCTGATGCAGTGTGTTGCTCTGGGTATCGATGTTTCCGTTCTTTACATCAACCAGTTCGACGATGTCAAGCACTTGACCGTCGGTGCTGACGTGGGTGTTAGCTGGAATCCCCTTGCTTCTTCTAAGTATGGCTACCTCTTGGTAGGTGTGGCCCTGCAGAACCTGGCTCAGCCGGGCATCAGCATGGAAGAAGATGGTGGCAGCTTCGTCGCTCCGGGTTTCTTCGGTGGCGATCGCGATGATGCCTACAACATCCCCAGCAACCTGAACCTTTCCTTCTTCTACCGCGGTCTCAACCGCTCTCTCGAAGCAAAGGCTGAAATTTCCCTCATCGACGTGTTCCACTCCGATACCGAAGGTGGTGACGGTGTGAACCCGGAAATGAGCTTCACCTTGACTTATTACCTGTCCTCTCATCTCGGTGTCCGCCTCCGCTTTACTAAGGAAGGCTACCCGGTTGCAGGTGCCACCGTTAACGTTAAGGATGTTAGCATCTTCCGTTACCTGGCTTTGGATCTGGAAATGTCTCACGATGACCTCTATGCCAAGAAGAATCGTGGTTTCATCTGGGCCGTGAAGATTACTTCTCGCTTCGGTGACACCCGCGAAGAAAAGATTGGTGAAGAACGTTATCGCCGCTTGAAGATCGAACCTGAAAACGACTACCGTGCAGCAATGCGTCTCTACTTGAACCGTCAGTTCCTCGAAGCTGCTTATGCTTTCGGTAAGGTTCAGACCAAGTACCCCGCATTCCACCTTGTTGACCAGGCTGCTTTCTACAAGGCAAAGTCCTTTGAAAACCTCCGTATGCACAAGGCTGCAAAGTCTGTGTACGAAGACGCTATCAAGCGCTATCCGCAGAGTGACCAACGCGCCAAGTACCACTTCCAGTTGATGAACATCGACTATAAGGAAGGCAAGTACACTGACGCTATGGCTAAGTATCAGGCAATTGCTCAGAAGTTCGGTGAAAGCGACGTTAAGGCTGACGCTGACTACGTTGCAGGCCAGATCAAGTTCGAACAGGGTCTCTATCAGGAATCTGTCGACCTGCTCGCTGCAATTCTTCCGGGTAACGCCAACTACTTCTATGCTCGCTATACCATGGGTATCGCATACAGCCGTCTCGGCAAGTTCGACGAAGCTGAAAACTGCTTCCGCGACATTACCGAACAGCCCGTTTCCAACCAGTCTGAACGCGACCTGCAGGATGCTGCTCGTGTGAAGCTCGGCCACTTGTTCTTCTCTGGCGAAAAGGCTGACATCGGTGCTGCTGCTCAGATGTATGGTCAGGTCCAGCCCGGTTCTCCGGTGTACGATGAAGCTATGCTCGGCATTGCATGGTCCTTCCTCAAGGTTAACAAGCCGAATGAAGCTATGAAGCCCGCTCAGTGGATCGTCAGCAACCTCCCGGAATCCTTCCTGGTTTCTGAAGCCTACCTCGTGATTGGTTACTGCCACTTCATGAAGAAGGACTACAACGGTGCTGTCAAGGCTCTCGAACAGGCTGAAAAGCGCACTGAACAGCCGGTTGTTTCTGTGGCTGCCCGTGATAGCGCTCGCCAGGCATACGAAGCTATGCAGGATGATTTCGACTCTGTGCAGGTTAAGGCTCTTGACCTCGCTCGCCAGCTGCCCACTCCCCGTGTGGAAAGCAAGCGTGAAGCTCTCAAGCCCAGCTTTGATAAGGCTAATGCAGCTATCGAAGACTACGCTGCATTCAACCAGAGAGCAATCCAGAGTGACCGCTTCGAATCCAACCGTAAGCGTATTCTTGATGATGCTGGCTTTACTTTGGCAACCGTTAAGACCAAGATGGGTCAGGGTGCTGGTGTATCTCAGGAAGCTCAGCAGGAACTTGATGAACTGGAGGACCTGGAGTAATCCGGGTTCTTCCCTTTTCTATGATGATATCATAGGTGGATAAGAGAACGATGAAAAAACTTTTGCTTGTTTCAGCAATTATTTGCTCCCTTGCTGGAAATTCCATTGCAGCATCTGATCCTTGTAAGGAAAAGACCGCCGAAGCAAAAAAGATGATGGCCAAGTGTAAGTCCATTGGTAAGGGCAACTCTGGCTACGAACAGTGTGCAAGTTCCTATAAGGTTATTAAGAACCAGGCAGCTCAGGCTTGCCGTTCTGGTGGCCTTGATGAAGACGGTATGCGTCAGGCTATCGCTCAGTGGGAAAAACAGGTTAATAACTGTAAGGGTAAGCAGAATGCCCGTTGCGCTTCTGCTCTCCAGCAGTTGGGTCATTACCAGTTCCAGTTGGAAGAAAAGCTCTTCCTGGACAAAAATGCCCAGTATGAAGAGGATGTTGCATGGTGCGCAGACCGCGATAACAAGCCGGCTAAGTGCGCTAACATCGATCAGCTCCCCAAGGCCGACCACCAGAAGTCCTTGGGTTACTTCCTGGAATACATCGACAAGTATCCCAACGAAAGCAAGACCCCGACCGTGATTTACCAGGCTGCTGCAGTGCAGGAAGCTTCTGGCGAAGACGACAAGGCTTACAAGCTTCGTATGCGTCTTGTTGAAAAGTTCCCGGATAACGGTCTCGTTCCGAAGGCTTGGCTCCGTATTGCGGAATACCACTTCATGAACCGTAAGTTCCGTGACGCTATCAATGCTTATAAGAAGGTGACTGGCTTCGACAACCTGACCGGTAAGGAAGCCGCACTTGCCATGTACCACTTGGCAGAATCTTACTATAACACTGCAGAATACGAAACTGCAGCTATCAAGTACTTTGAATACATCATTGGCGCTGACAAGGGTAAATACCCTGCTGACTTGCGCGCAGAAGCTATGGACTTCATGGCAGCTTCCTTCTCTGACTTGGAAGGTGGTGGTGTCCAGGAAGCTGAAGCTTTCTTGAAGGACAAGAAGGTTCCGTTCAAGGATTCCGTCTACTACCGTATCGGTATGAAGAATAAGGACCATGACCGTAACGAAGAAGCTGTCCAGTCCTTCAAGCGCTTGATGAGCATCAACCCCGACTATATCGACGCTCCTCTGGCTGACATCGCTATGATCGAAATCTTGATCATCCAGCAGAAGTTTGAAGAAGCTCAGAAGCATCGTTACACTGTCGTGAAGCGTTATGACCGTAACTCTTCCTGGTACAAGAAGAACCAGAAGTATCCGGAATCTGTGAAGAACGCTGAAACTGCAATCCGTGGCGCTATGCTCGACATTCCGCAGTACCACCACGCTCGCGCTGCTAAGCTCACTAAGGAAGGTGACTTGGAAGCCGGTAAGAAGCAGTATGCAGAAGCTATCAAGGCTTACGAAGCATTCTTGGCTCGCTACAAGAAGGAACCGACCTGGGATGAATACAAGGTCCACATCAACTTGGCCCTCGTTTACCAGGAAATGGCTCAGTATGCTAACGCTGCTAAGATGTTCAACTGGATCGTTGACACTGATACTACCCGTTATGGCCGTCGTCCCATGGGTTCTGAAGCTCTCCTGAAGAAGGAAGAAGCAGCCTATAACGCCGTGCTCATGATGGATCAGTCTCGCGAAACTGCCAAGAAGAACAAGTATGGCGATGACGCTGTCAAGGCTTACAAGTCCGAAGAAACCAAGGCTTACTTCGCTCAGGTGGATAAGTACATGGCTAAGTTCGGTCAGTACAAGGAAGCCGCAGAACTCGCTTACAACGCATCTATCGTTCATTATGATGCAAAGCAGTTCAAGACTGCAGTTGTGGTGCTCCGCGATCTGAAGCAGAAGTTCCCCAACCATCAGTACATCTTGCTCATCAGCCGTATGTTGGCTCAGTCCCTCCTGGAATCCAGCCAGCTGGATGACGCTCTGAAGGAATTCGAATGGCTCTTTGTTCAGTACACCAAGGTCAAGGAAACCAGAAATGACTCCATGGCCAAGGAAATCGAAAAGGCTATCGCTTACGTTCTCTTCCAGATGGCTGAACAGAGTGTAAAGCAGGGTCAGTTCGAAAAGGGTGCTCAGGCTTACCTGGCTCTCGTGAAGCGCTACCCGCTCATCGACATTGCTGATAAGGCTGTGTTCGAAGCTGCAGTTGCATATGAATCCGCAAAGCAGTTCACCAAGGCTTCTGAAACCTTCATGATGCTGCCCAAGCAGTATGCTTCTTCTCCGCTCACCATTAAGGGCATTGTCCGTGCTGGTGACGCTTACAAGAAGGAAGCTGCAACTAAGAAGAACGACAAGAAGTACTACGATCAGATGTACCGTAATGCCGCTCAGACCTATTTGTTCATCACCAACAACTTCCCGCAGGATTCCATGGCATTCATGGCTATCGGTTCTGCTGCTCAGGTCTATGACTCCATCGCTGATAAGAAGTCCGCTGCTGTCACCTACGAAATCGCCTACAAGCGTTATCCGAAGGATGAACGTACTCCGGGTTACCTCTATAGCGCATGCTTGAGCTATGACGAAGCCAAGATGGTTGATGAAGCTATCCGTTGTAACAAGGACCTGGTCCGTGATTACCCGAAGAGCTCCTACGCTCTGGATGCAGCATTCTCTATCCCCATGGCTTATGCTAACGCAAAGAAGTGGGATCTGGCTGCTAAGGAATACCACACCTTCATCAAGCTGTACACCGAAGACAAGGAAAAGCTGATTGCTGCTTACATCGGTGCCGCTCGTGCTTACATGGAACTGAAGGAAGAAGACAAGGCCATTGCTGACTACGATGCAACTTTGAAGAACTACGATAAGTTCGGTCTTCAGATCAAGAACGCTGATCCGGGTGTTCCTGCTGAAGCTGCCTACTACCTCGGTGAACATGAATACAAGAAGATGGAACCCATCGTCCTGAAGGGTAAGGATAAGGAAAAGGCTAAGATCATCAAGCAGCTGGTGGACATCCTCCAGAAGGCTATGGGTCACTACTCCAAGTCTGCAACCTACGCATCTGAACGCTGGACCTTCCGTGCTACCAACCGTATGGGTATGCTCTTCGTCACCATGGCTGCTAAGATCCGTGAACAGGAACTGAACGGCAAGAAGGAAGACGAACGCTTTGCAGAACGTATCGGTATTGTTCAGCAGCTGCCCAGCTACTACGAACAGGCACGTCCCATCTTCCAGAAGAACATCGACCTCGCTCGCGACCAGGGCTTCTACAACCAGGACGTGATCGAAGCTGAAGAAGGCTATATCGAAATGTACTACCAGGGTTGCGCAGTCTTCGTTGAAGTTGCCGATGCCTTTGCTAACTCTCCGCTCCCGGACTCCGCCTCCATCGTGAAGGAATACGTGGAATACGAAGGTATGGCTAAGGAAGACGCTGTTGAAGCTGTGCATGAAGACCTCGAAGCATACCGTGAAGAACTGAATACCCGTTCTGAAGGTGCTAAGGATCTTGCTAAGCCCCAGTGCGCTACCGGTATTAAGGCCTCTGCCCACTATGGTATCGACAACCAGTGGACTGCCAAGCTGTTCGAATTGCTCAAGAGCCTCGACGAAAACGACGAAGCTCTCAACACCAAGATCGAAAAGTTTGACCCGTCTACTCTGTTCTCTGATCCTGCCTACTTCAAGACCAAGGCTCGTATCGAACAGATTTCCAAGTCCGAAGTCATGACTCCGGAAGAACAGATTGCTACTTACCGCGATATCATCAAGGAAGCTAAGGCTGAAAGAGAAAAGCTGATGGCTGAACTTGCTGAATTGAAGAAGAAGCTTTCTCCGGTTCCGACGACTACCGGTGCTGGTGCTGCTGCAGGTGCTGCTGACGCTGACGAAGCCGGCTACTAGCGGTAAAAACAAATTTACGGGGAACCTTGTTCATAGGGTTCCCCCTATTTTATTTGAGAAAAATGGCGTTTTTTACTCGGTAAACTAAGTTTTACCCAATTATTGTCCCATATTTCTCAAAAAAAATTAAATATGAACAAAGATTTTTCAAAATAAACCAAAACACTCAATAAAGGAGTACTCTAATGTCTAAAATGCTTCAATCCTTCAGCCCTGAATCCGATGGTTGGCAGTTCATGTGGATCATCTTGGTCGTCTTCCTGATCGGCCTTGGTTTCTCCATCGAACGTTTTGTCTACGTCTTGCTCAAGAGCTCTAAGGGTCGTGCAAAGTTCCTCGCTGATTTCGGTAAGCTGATCTCTTCTCAGCAGTATGATCAGGCTCTGAGCCTCGCCAATGCTACCAAGCTCCCCATCGCTCGCGTTATGGCTGCAATCGTTTCTACCCGTAACGGTGGCCGCGAAACCATGACTGCTGCTTGCGATGCAGTGTTCCTGACCGAAGCTCCCCGTCTGACTCGCTACGTTTCCATCATCTCCGTTATGGCTTCCATCTCTACCTTGCTCGGACTTATGGGTACCATTTACGGTCTGATCTTCACCTTCGACGCTGTTGCTAACAAGCCGGCTTCTGAACGTGCTAAGGCTCTTTCTGACGGTATTGCTATCGCTATGGGTACCACTCTCCTGGGCCTTCTCTCTGCAGTGCCTCTTCTGGTCATCGTTGGCCTCCTGAACATGAACTCCGAACGCCTTATCCAGGAAATGGAAGAAAAGGGCCTCAAGATTATCAACTCCCTCGCTTAATCGCCTAGGATTAATAATTAACTGGAGTTTAAAATATGTCAAGACAACTTAAGAAACCAGCAAAGCCTGAAGAACCGGATCTGTTGCCGGCCATGGGCTTGTTCACGATTCTGATTCCTATGCTGTTGTCTATGGCTGCCTTCTCCAAGCTGGCTATCGTTGAAGTCAATCTGCCGGAACGTTCCATGATGCAGATGGACAACGATACACCTCCGGAACCGGACCAGCAGGCTTTGAACTTGTCTCTGGCTATTACCGACAAGTACCTCGTTATTGGTGCTCGCGGTGGTTTCCAGCCGAATGTCTACTTCAAGGAAATGTGGACGTTCCGTTGCAAGTCCGATGCTAAGCTGATTACCCATTCTCCGGATGATGTTAAGGCAGCTGTCGAAAGCGGTCATGGTCCTAAGTGTAAGGATGGATCCGAGATGAACGTAGAGAAGTATCTCTATGAAATCGAGAGCATCGAACTTTGGGCTATCAATAAGGAATCTGAAGAAGATCCCGGTAAGGTTATGTGGGCTGTTTACACCAACGGCGGTACCGCTGAAGAAGCCGTTGCTGACAGTGCATACGTAGATGGTAACAACAATTTCCTCATGGCTCCGGGTGAAGGCGCTCTTGGTCTGAATCCGCCGTCTACTCTGAGGAAGCCGGGCGCAGGTGCTGATCTTGCTACCCTCACTCCGAACTCTGCTCGTAAGCTGAAACCGGATGTGGCTGCAAAGAACATGATCTACCCGCTGTCTGCATATGATCTGATTGCTAAGGACCTTATCCAGATTCATACTCAGTTCATCGACCTTGATGACGTGGACAATATTATTATCGTTGCTAACGATGATACTCAGTTTGACAAGATCATTCAACTTATGGACCGTGCTAAAGAAGCCGGTTTCAGCAAGATCAATCTTGCTAAGTTGGGAGGTTAATCATGGCTAGAAAAAGTCGTAAATACGGTGAAGAAGTCCCGTTCTCAATTACGTCCATGATGGACATGATGACCATTATTCTGGTGTTCATGATTAAGAACATGGACGCAGAAGGTCAGCTCTTGACTCAGGCAGAAAACTTGATTCTTCCGGTTTCCACCTCTCGTGTGCAGCCGAAGGAAGTTTCTCTGACTGTCGTGGTTGACGCAAACTATGTGATCGTTGATAACGCTAAGATTATCCCGACCGACGACGTCTTGAAGCAGGAAGACCTCCTGGTTGCTCAGGTGGACTCTGTGCTGAAGGAACGCCGCGCTGTTGAACAGGAACATGCCCTCAAGCAGGGTCTGCCTGCCGACGAAGCCGGTCACATTGTTGTGCAGATTGACAAGAACATCCCTTACGATGCAATGTATAAGGTTATGGCTACTTGTGGCTTTGCCGGTTACACCAATATTGCATTCGCCGTGATGGAAAAGAACGGCGGGGAGGAATAACATATGGCAAAGACTAAAAAGGCAGCTCCTGCTATTGATCCGTTAGTAGCGTCCCTGATGCCGGAATCCGATAAGAAGATGGGTGCCATCGCAGGTATCTCTCTGGTTGTCGCTTTGGCAATATGCCTTTGGGCTTCCATGTACGAACAGGTTGTGGATGAAGTCGTGTTCGATGACTCCGCAGCTGCTGATCTTACTGCTTCTATGACCATCGAAGAAAAGAAGGAAGAGAAGAAGGAAGAGAAGAAGAAGGAAGAACCCAAGAAGCCTCGTAAGAAGGCTGGTGGCGGTGGTAAGCCCCGTGGTAAGGGTCAGCCCAACGCTCCCCAGACTCGTGGCGTGCTCAAGCTCCTCACTGCTCAGACCAAGAATGCAAGTGCTGGTGCCTACGACCTTATGAAGAACCAGAAGTTCTCTAAGGACATCGATAAGGTGCTGAAGGACGTTGCAGGTCTCCAGACTACTGGTAAGACTGTTCTCGGTGGCCGTCGCGGTAAGGCTGATGGTGGCTTTAACGAAGGTTACGCTGAAGGCGGTTCCGGTGGTATCGGTGACGGTCTTGCAGGCCTCCTTGGCGGTGGTGGCGGTGGTATCGCTACTAAGTCTAAGGGCTCTATCAAGACTCCGTCTGAACGTGATATCGATATGGGCGCTGGTGGTGGTTCCCGTTCTGCTGCAGACATCATGAAGGTTGTCCGTCAGCGTACTCCGGGTCTCCGTCACATCTATAACAAGTTCCTGAAGAAGAAACCGGGATTCCAGGGTAAGGTTACCTTGAAGTTCACGATCGCTCCGGGCGGCGAAGTTATCAGCATCTCCATTGCTTCTTCTACCACTGGTTTCGGCGAATTTGATGGTGAAATCAAGACCGCTGTTAGCCGTTGGAAGTTCAGCAAGGTTAAGTCCGGTAACACCACTGTGACGATTCCGTTCACCTTCTCTGAATAATTCTTTTTCTGAAGATATTTCAGTAGAGATTGAAAAAGGTCCAGACTGCAAGGTCTGGGCCTTTTTCCTTTATGCTATTGGGCGAAAAAGACTTAAAGGGGGCAAAAAAAACGCAATTGTTTAAATTTTTATTGCGTTTTACGTTTAATAAAACTAACTTTATTGCAGAAATTTCAAGAGGAGTTTTATAATGAACTTAAGAACTGCTGCTGTTGTTGGCGCCGCTGTTGGTGTCTTTGGCGTAGGTTCCGCCTTTGCAACTTATGCTCGTGTAGAATCCATGGGTAAGAATACCACTTACATTATGGATGATGTGAGCATTTTTGATAATGCTGCTAATGCAAATCTTTATTCCAACTATTTGATCGGTGGCTTCGGTGCCTATACCGACATGAACGTTACCGCAGGTGGCAATCATGATCCTCAGCACCCGACCTTCGGTGGCATCTTCGCGGTTTCTTTCGGCGATGACAACAATCCGGATCCGAAGTTCACGATCGGTGGTCTTTTTGGCCGTATCAACACTGACTTGGCTATGTACCTGCCTGCTTATGTGCAGGAAGGCGACAATGCTTTCTACAAGGTTCCTGAAACCGTGACCAACTTTGACGGTTTCCTTGGCGGCACCTTCTCTAGCGGTGATGCATGGGGCTTGCACATTTACATCGCTCACCAGGATGGTGGCGATCTGGATGAAAGCGGTACTTATCAGCCGGATACTGAAGCTCATGCTTCTATCGTTCAGGCTGACGGTGGCTTGAATATCCAGACTTCCGGTGGTACTTCTTACGAAGCTTCTTTCGGTTTGGCTCGTGTTCAGTATGGCCCGGGTCACTATGACTTCTTCGAAAATGGTGACTTTACCTTCTTGGCTAAGGCTCGTGCATTCTTCACTCTCGAAGCAATTGACGGCGAACTGGTTCCTGCAGTCTCTATGAAACTTGCTCAGGCTCCGGGTATCGATGACAAGCGCGCTCAGGGCGGTCTCGGTATTAACGTCGCTATGGACCGCGGTTTCTTCTGGATGGGTGTTGACTTCATCTGGAATCAGCTGAAGGCTCATGACTACTATTACAGCAACGACAAGAAGGCTTGGGTCTATGACTCTCGCTACGAAGACGATCCTGAATGGGACAAGCGTTCTGATATCGGCGGCAAGATCAGCTTCGGTATTGAACGTAACATCTGGTGGGATTGGTTCGTGATCCGCGTTGGCGGTCAGAAGTCTATCCTGTACACCGAATGCGAAGTTGCTGAAAAGGGCAAGCACAAGGGTAACGGCGTTTGCAAGGACGATGGTTCCTTCTTCACCACCAATCCTCTTGCTGATGGCTCCAATGACGACCATGTTGGCTTCGGCTTCGGTATCAACATCGAAGAAAAGCTGAAGATCGACGTTACTGTCGCAGAAGACCTGCTGTTCCGCAACCCGTTCCAGGGTGAAGGTCGCATCTTCTCTCGTCTGGACGCTACCTACTCCTTCTGATGAGATGCAAAGGGAGGGCCTGCCCTCCCTCTGGACTCCCACCCGTCATTCGGGTGTGAAGAGCTTGCCATTTGGCGGCTCTTTTTTTGTTTGTTTGATGTTTCTTTTTTTGAGGGGCTTTTCTATTTTAGGGGTGTAACTTCTTACGTTTTTTAATTTTATGAAAAAGTTAGCGATTTTCTTTTTGACGTCCCTCCTATTCCTGGTGCTGGGTTGCTCCGAGCCTACAGACCGTATTGAAAATAAGTTAACTCCGTACTTGCAGGAGGACCTGAAGTTCATGGTGGCCGAAACGATCCGGTCGTCGGGTGATAAGTCGGCCTTGATGGAAGAGCCGTACTATCGCGTCAAGGATTTTCGTTTGTTCGAAGGGGCCGAGTCCCGCATTTATGCGGCTTATGCCGAAGTGGATTTTTTCATCTACAAGGATATTGCCATGCATGAAAAGCGCAAGTACAGGTATGATGTACATACCCGCAAGTGGGATCGCTATCTGAAAGTGCTGAAATTCGGTAGGGATACGATTCCCGATTGACACGCACTGTTTTTCTCTTAATTATATTTGCTGCGTTAAGTTTCATTTTTTTATAAGAAGGGCACAACTTTGTTCGGTCTTTTTTCTTGCGATATCGGTATTGACCTGGGTACAGCAAATACATTGGTCCATGTAGCTGGCCAGGGCATCGTCATTAATGAACCTACGGTTATTGCGGTGGACAGCAAGAATAACCGTGTTTCCGCCATCGGTTCCGAAGCAAAGAAGATGCTCGGTAGAACTCCGGGCGAAAGCCGCGCCGTACGCCCCATGCGCGATGGCGTGATTGCAGACTTTGAACTGGTGGAAAGCCTTCTCCAGACTTTCATCAAGCGTGTTCAGAAGTATCCGCTGTGGATGGTTAAGCCCCGCGTTGTGGTTGGTGTTCCTTCCGGTATTACCGAAGTGGAAAAGCGTGCCGTGATCGACGCTGCCAAGCAGGCTGGTGCCAAGGAAGTGCATCTGGTTCACGAACCTATGGCTGCCGCCGTGGGTATGGGTATTCCTGTTGAAGATCCCGTGGGTAACATGATCGTGGATATTGGCGGTGGTACTTCCGATATCGCTGTTATCGCCTTGAATGGTACTGTCTGTAACGCTTCTGTTCGCGTTGGCGGCGATGAAATGGACGAAGCCATTGTCCGTTACCTGCGCACCATGTACAACCTTTGCGTTGGCGAAAGCACTGCCGAACAGATCAAAATGCAGATCGGCTCTGCAAGCCCCCTGGAAGAAGAACTGACCATGGAAGTGAAGGGTCACGACTTTATCGCCGGTATGCCTCGCACCATGACCATCAACAGTGCTGAAATCCGCGAAGCCCTGAACGAACCTGTGACTGCTATCGTTGAAGCGGTCAAGCAGGCTCTGAGCATTACTCCGCCGGAACTTTCTGCTGATATCTACGACAAGGGCATTATCATGACTGGTGGCGGTTCTCAGCTTCGCGGCTTTGACGAACGCATCCGTCAGGAAACTGGCCTTTCTGTGAATGTGATCGACGAAGCTCTCATTTGCGTTTGCAAGGGTGCCGCCCGCATTCTGGAAGACCTGGACAAGTATCGTCCGGTCCTGATTGCCTCTTCTACCTAATAACAGAATCTTGATCGATGCTTAGGGCTTTTCGCTTTATTATCGACTTGTTCACTCAAAGGCATGGCGTTGTCGCCTTTGCCTTTTTTCTCGCTTTGGGGCTGCTGATGAGGCAGTCTCCCAATTCGGTGCGTCAGAGTGTCGTTTCGTCTGCATTAGGTTCTGTATTCTATCCGGCTCAGCTGGCTGTGTCTTCTGTGAACGCCTATCGTTCCCTGGCAGACGAAAATGCCCAGCTGAAATCGGAAAATGCAAGGCTCCGTCAGGAGACCTACCATGCCCGCGAAGGCCTGCAGGAGTTGGCCCGACTGCATACGCTGGTTCGGTTTGACGACAAGTGGGACTTCCCGATCGTGACATCCCGCGTGGTGGGGCATAATCCGGGGCGTTTCCTTACGACTCTGGTGGTGAACCGTGGAAGCAAGCATGGCGTAAAGGAGAACATGCCTGTGTTCTCTATGAATGGACTTGTGGGTAAGATAACCAAGGCTTCGATTACGCATTCAAGAGTTCAGTTGCTTGTAGATCCAAACCTTAAGTTGTCTGTAATGGAGCGCCGCACCCGCGTCGTGGGCTTCCTGGAATCCATGGATGGCCATGTGCTTACGGCCATGGTGCCTGCCCATGCTGGCGTCAGTGTTGGCGATACTTTGGTCACATCGGGCCTTGGCGGTATCTTTCCTAAGGGGATTCCCGTGGGGACGGTTAAGCAGGTTAGAAAGTCTGACCTGGATGTAATGCGTCAGATGGATGTGGAACCGTTCCAGGAGTTCTCTACTCTGGAAGAAGTTTTTGTGATGGAAAAAGATCCGGACTGGGAAATAAAGGAGTTGCTCGATGAAGAACCTTAGGTGGTTTAGTCTCCTGATCCTTTTCGTGGTTACGTTCGCTTTCCAGATTACGGTGGCGGACTGGCTTTCCATTTTTGACGTGGGTCCGGATTTTGTCATCATCTTTATTGTGGCTGTGGCTATTAAGTGCGGTCCCGCTGCAGGTTGTTTCTGGGGATTCCTTGCCGGTTTCACTCAGGATGTGTACGCTCCCATTGAATGGCTTGGTGCTCATACCATTTCAATGACGGTTATCGGCTTTGTGGTTGGACAGCTGGAAGAACGATTCCTGTCTTTGAACATGCCTGCAAAGATTGGCGTGCTTGGACTTTCGTGCTTGATTTGTGACGGTATTTATTTTGCCATTACCGGACTCTCGAAGGAAATCGTTACGAATTTGTTCTTGACGTTCTCCTTGCCGGGTTGCGCTTATACCATGCTGATTGGTAGCATTTTGTTCTACCTGGATGTAGGCAAGAAGAAAAAGCATGCTTAATGGTGCTTCGGAAAATGAGGTTGTGCAGAACAGGAACCTCCATGTATTGATTTACATGGCTGGTGTGGTGTTGCTGTTCTCGGTTTTGCTTTTCCGACTGTTTTCGTTGCAGTATACCCACTACGATGAAAATTTGCAGCGTTCCGATAACAACCGTATCCGTAAGGTGGAACTGGTTGCGGAACGCGGTTACATTTACGACCGCAACGGTGAAGTTCTTGTTAGAAATCGTCCGTCGTATCAGATTTCGTTGCAGGCGGTGCAGATGCCCCGCAAGAAGGATCAGCGCGATTCTGTCTTGAATCGTCTGCTGAGAATTCGAGACAAGTCAGGCGAACGTCTTTTCGACTCCCTTTCGCTGGATACGGCGTTTATGAGGTCCCGCTGGATTAAGACCCGCCCCATCCGTTTGCTGGAAGACGCCTCGCCGGAACAGGTTTCTGTGATTGAGGAGCATGCGTCGGAATTGCCTGGCGTGGTGACCTTGATTGAATCCCGCCGTGAATACCCCTATGGAACGTTGGCTTCCCATGTGCTGGGGTATACCAACGAAATTTCTGAAGATCAGCTGAAGTTGCCTGAATACGCCGATTATTCCCAGGGTGACCGTATTGGTCAGAAAGGGCTTGAACAGGGGTATGATAAGGAATTCCGTGGAAAGAACGGTGTAAAGCTTGTTGAGGTGAACGCTTCTGGTCGAGAGGTGGGCGTTGTGTCTAGTGGTGGTGAGCTGGCTCCCGTACCTGGACTGCACCTGGTTTCTACCATTGACTTGCGTTTGCAGAAGGTGGCTGAAGCCGCCATTCCCGATAGCGCCAAGGGGGCCCTGGTGGCCCTTGATCCCAGAACTGGCGAAATTCTTGCCATGGTCAGTTCTCCGCGACTGGACCCGAACATTTTCTCGTTGAAGCGTCGCGAACGTAACAAGGGCTGGGCTCATGTGGCTCTGGACTCTATGCGACCCTTGACTAATCGTGCCATTTCTGGTACGTATCCGCCGGCTTCTGTCTTTAAGCTGGTGACGGCTGGGGCGGGGCTTGAACATGGTGTTTTGACAGAGAACAAGTATTACCCGAAATCCTGTACGGGTGGGTATCAGTATGGCGTCCGCTATCAGAAGTGCTGGGGAACTCATGGTGGCCTGAATGTGGTTCATGCCATCCGTCTTTCCTGTGACGTATTCTTCTACCAGGCTGGTTTGGAAATCGACATGGAGCGTATTAACGAATTTGGCCGACGTTTTGGTTATGGTGAAAAGCTGCTGGGTATTGATATTCCCGGAGAACGTGCTGGCTGGCTTCCGGATTCGGCTTCCTTCAACGTTCGTAACAAGAGGGCTGGCTGGCGTTGGGCTCGCGGCTTGATTTTGAACTTGTCTATCGGTCAGGGCCAGATTGTGACTCCGCTTCAGCAGGCTGTTTTTGTGGGCTCCCTGGCTACGGGAAAGGGCGTCTATAGGCCTCACTTTATGAAGGAACTGCGGGACGACAAGGGTAACGTGGTGCGCCGTTATGAGCCTGAGGTTGTTCGCCCGGGCAACATGAAGCCTTACACTCATCGCATTTTGATGAACGCCATGGATTCTGTGGTGAACCATCCCGGTGGAACGGGTAAGCGAGGCGCTCTTCCTAATGTTCGCGTGGGTGCGAAGACTGGCTCTGGCGAATGGAAGAAGGGCGAGAAGACTCATGCCTGGTATGCGGCGGTTGCCCCTCTGGATGCCCCGGAAATTGCTGTGGCTGTCATTATGGAAGCTGCAGGCGGCGGTGGTTCCGTTTCTGGACCTATAGCCAAGAAGGTCTTGGAAGCTTACTTTGAAAACAAGAAGCTCGATGAAGGAATTGTGGAGGAGGAACCATGATTTCAAAGCGTTTTGTAGATCATTCCCTTAAGTTTGACTGGCTTTTCATCGTGCTGGTGCTGGCCCTGATGGGTTGCGGCATTACTTTGGTGTATTCTGCGACAGTGTTTGAAGAAGTCCCCCTGAAGGATGCTTTCTGGTTTAAGCAGATTGTTTATTTCTTCTGCGGAATTATTATGGCGGGAGCGTTGGTCTTTGTCCGTATTGACTGGCTGAAGCGTGCGGCGGTTCCGTTGTATGTTGTTTCGCTGATCCTCCTGGCGGTGGTTCTCTTTTTTGCTGGCGATGTGGTGAAGGGTGCGGGTCGCTGGATTGACCTTGGTGTCTTTAAGCTTCAGCCTTCCGAGTTTGCGAAGATTGCCTACCTTCTGACAATTTCCTATTGGCTTTCTAGACATCCCGTCAGCTTGCACAAGGTGAAGACTTTTGCGGTCCCCTTTGCCTTGTTCATTGTGCCTTTTGGCCTTGTGTTGAAGCAGCCGGACTTGAGTACCGCCCTCGTTTTTATTGCGGTGACTATGGTCGGTTTCTTTTTTGCCGGGCTTTCCTTTGCAGATGTTTTCTTGATTGTGAGCCCGCTGCTGTCGGTGTTGTTTTCCCATTCCCAGTCTATACAGTTTGAGGTTCTGTGGGGGCTTCTGATTTGTGCGGTCGTGTTTACCTTGGTTCGTCGGAAATTGCCCAAGATTTTGACGGGGTTGTTCCTTTTTGCAAATATTCTGGCTGGGTATGCAAGTACCATGGCGTGGAATATGCTGGAGCCTCATCAGCAGAAGCGTGTGAATACCTTCCTGGATCCAATGAGTGATCCCCTGGGGGATGGTTATCAGGTGCTGCAGTCCTTGACCGCCATCGGTTCCGGAGGCGTATCCGGTAAGGGTTTTGGTAACGGAACTCAAACCAATTTGGCGTTCCTGCCCGAAGAACATACCGATTTTATTTTTAGTGTTCTTGGGGAACAATTTGGTTTCGTGGGTTGCGCCTTTGTCCTGGTTCTTTATGGTTTGTTCCTGTGGCGTGCCACGTCTATTTGTAAGCGTTCGGCGGATCCGTTCGTGACTTTGATGGTGATGGGAGCTTCTACGATTTTCCTGTTCCATATTCTTGTGAACATCGCCATGACCATAGGCCTTATGCCTGTGACCGGGCTTCCCCTGCCGTTCCTTTCTTATGGTGGGTCTTTTGCCTTGACTTGCATGGTGCTGGTGGGATTTTTGCTTTGCCTGCGTTACCAGGGAAGCCGCCGATAGTTTGACTGAAATTTTTTGTAAATAAAGTTTTTCGTCATCTCGACTTGTTTCAAACGTGTTAATAAGAGAGGCCTCGTGTGGGTCTCTCTTTTTTTAGAGGTTGATATGAGTATTGCAAGTCAGGTGAGCGGTTTTATTTTCGGTTCGGAATGTCTGGGGTGCGGCAAGGCGTCGGGGGGTCTAGACCCCTGGCTTTGTCCGGAGTGTGTGGATGAACTGGCTAGGGAGATGAAATCCTATTCCAGCCCGAAGGAGGGGGTGTACTGTCTTTTCCCGATGCGGTCGTTGACCCGTAATTTGGTGCATGCCCTGAAGTACAAGAGCATTCATGGGATGGCGGCCTATCTTGTGCGGCGCTCGGCGGCGGTGCGGGACGGCGCTGTGGGACAGGAGTTTGCGCTCTTGCCCCATCCGCTGTATTTTGTGCCGGTGCCTCTTCACAGGGCTCGTATGCGGGAACGCGGGTATAACCAGGCGGAGCAGATTGCCGCGGCTCTTGCCTTGGTGACCGGAGGCCAGGTGTGCCGCTGGCTGAAGAGGCGGACCTTCGTGATGTCGCAGACGAAACTTTCTAGGGAGGCTCGCGAACGTAACGTGATGGGGGCTTTTGTGGCCCGTTTGCCAGAACGGCTGCCTGAGGGTGGAACCGTTATTATTGTGGATGATGTCTACACGACCGGGTCGACGACTTCGGCCTGTGTGGATGCGCTGGGAGTGGATTTCCCGCTGCCCCTTAAGGTGTGTACGCTGCTGTACGATGAACCGATCACGGCCGTGGCTGATTTCGTGGCGGATAATCGAATGGACTGGAATTACCGATAGGGGCGGTCAGCCGGCTTCGGGGTCAAAAAAAAGACCGTCGAGGTCTTCTCGAACGGTCTTCTTTGGAGCGGAGGAAGAGGGACTCGAACCCCCAAGCCTTACGGCGGCGGTTTTCAAGACCGCTGACTTACCAATTAGCCTATTCCTCCAGGGGTGGGCAAAGGATAGAAAAATTTGGGTGTTTCCGTCAACAATTCCTGTGATTATTTGAAAATCTTTAGCTATTTTTACATCGTATGACGGAGTTTGATTCAAAACAGGCGATAGAATCTCAGAGAATTCTGGATTTGCTGTTCTCTTACATGCCGAAGATCGCGGCTGAACGTAAGATGGACAATTTGCTTGTATTGATGGCCGATCTTGGCCGTTCCATTGTTTCGGCTGACCGTTGCTCCCTTTGGCTTGTGGATGATGAAAGAGACGAACTTTGGACGAAGGTGGCCCATGGTGTCAGCGAACTCCGGATTCCCAAGACTGCAGGCTTTGTAGGCTGTTCCGTAACTACCGGCGAAGCTCTGCTCATTAAGGACGCCTACCTGGACTCCAGGTTTGATAGTCGTACTGACCAGAAAACTCACTACCATACCAAGTCAGTGATGACTGTACCCCTGAAGGATTCTACGGGGCAGGTGATGGGAGTGTTCCAGGCGATTAACAAGCAGGGCGGGACTGTGGATGAATTTTCTGAACAGGACCTGGAACGTCTGAGGCTGACTGCTGTATATTCCGCGAAGACTGTGGAGTCTGCCATGCTGACAGCGGAACTGGAAGCGACCCAGCGTGAAATTATTCATACCTTGGGTGAGGCTTCTGAATACCGTAGCCAGGAAACGGGTGACCACATTTTGCGTGTGGCTGAGATTTCCCGTAAGTTGGCCGAGTATCTCGGACTGCCGCCGGATGAGGTTGAACGAATCCGTCTGACGGCTCCCCTCCATGACTTGGGTAAGATTGCCGTGCCTGACGCTGTGCTGAATAAGCCTGGCCGCCTTACGGATGAAGAATACGCCGTCATGAAGACTCATGTGGATCTCGGCTACAGGATGCTCTGTAATTCTAAGAGAAAGCTGCTGCGCTATGCGGCCGATGTGGCTCGCTCCCATCATGAACGTTGGGACGGACAGGGCTATCCTCTTGGTTTGAAGGGGGAGAGTATTCCTCTGGCTGCTCGTATTTGTGCCGTGGCGGATGTGCTGGATGCCTTGTCATGCTACCGCTGCTATAAGGCCCCGTGGCCTGAAGAAAAGGTGAAGACCGAATTTGCGAAGATGAAGGGTTCCCAGTTCCAGCCGGAAATTGTTGATGCTCTGCTTGAACATTGGGACGATATCTATTCTTGTTACCGTTCCCAGAATGCAACTATTGACGTCGACGCCATTGACTATCGCAGATAATCGGGCTGGGCGTTAACGGATTCTTTGAATAAATTATTTATGAATGGGTGGACCTCTGGCAGGTCCGTCTAATTTTTTTTTAGTATATGGGGAAAATGAAAAAGACCTCAGCTTTCGCTAAGGTCTTTTTTCGTGGCACCGGTCAGAGTTGAACTGACGACACGCGGATTTTCAGTCCGCTGCTCTACCAACTGAGCTACAGCGCCGTTTTGATGTGCCCAAATATAACTCAATCTGTGAGTCTTGTCAAGGGTAAATAAGATATTACCGACATTTTTTCCTTTTTTTTTAAGAAACTTCTAAATTTAATGCCAGGTGTTGAATGTAGGGACCGAATTTTTGGGATTATTTCGGCTTTTGTTAAAAAATTAAAAGGTAGCGATGTGTTTCTGGGAAAATCGTTAAAAGGTTTTGCAGCATTTTGCTGTTTTGGTCTGGTATTGAATGGAGTTATCGCTTGCTCCGACGATAGTGCATCTGCAGAAGATGATAAGAAAGGTAATACTACCGTAATCGTAACCCCTGATGGTGATACTACGACTGTTGTTATTGGCCCCAGCGGCGATACCAGCGTGGTGGGGATTGATTCTATCCGTGTAGTTACTCCCGAAGGCGATACGATCATTAAGCTAGACACGGCTTACTATCCGGCTGACACGACTCTTCGCTGGGTTGGCAATTCTGCCCTGGTGATTACGGAAATTGCTCCGGTGAACTTGGACTGGCTTGACGAAGAAGGTGGCGACCCGGGTTGGGTTGAAATCTATAACGCTGGCGGAACCGAAGCAAACCTGAAGGGTTATACCCTTGTAGAAAACAGGAAGAATGCCCGTAAGTGGTTCTTTGGTAACGTAGTGTTGAAGCCCAAGCAGTTTACCACCGTATTCTGCGACAAGAAAAACCTGAATGAAGTGGCTGGAACTGATACCCTCGACAGGCATTATCGTGTCCATACCAACTGGAAGTTGGAAAAGGATGGCGGTACCGTATACCTGATTGACCCTTACTATGGAATTCGTGACTCGGTAACTTATCCGGCATTGACGGGTAACGTAAGCTGGGGTATCGTGGATGGTGGCGCCTGGAAGATGTTTGATGTTCCCACTCCGGAACAGCCCAACAACCAGTCTACTGCCTACGATGGCTATGCACCTACATTCTCTTTTGATGGCGCTCAGGGCGGTTTCTATAACGAACCTGTGACATTGAATCCGCCCTCTGTTAGCGGTGGACTTTCTGTGCGCTGCACCCAGGATGGTTCTATTCCCACGAAGAGTTCCCAGGAATTTAATAGCCCCATCGTAATTGACAAGAATACAGTCTTGCGTTGTGCCGCCTTTAAGGATGGTTTGTTGACCAGACAGGTTGTTACCAATACTTACTTTATTGGTGAACAGGTGAAGATGCCTGTGGTGTCTGTGTCCGTAGCCCCGGAATTCTTTACGAAGTACTATAAGAAGACTAACGGTGGCGAACCCGATATGGATAAAGACCAGATGTATGCACCCAACAAGGCTTATCCTGATGATTCTGGTGAACTTCCTGTTCATGTGGAATTCTACGCCGAAGGAAGCAAGTCTAGCAAGAAGGCCTGGGAAATTGATGGTGGTATTTCTCTGATGGGTGGCTGGAGCCGCATGGAACGAAAGAAGTCTGTGGCCATTGTCATGCGTGAAGAATATGAAGCTGGCTGGCTTGAATATCCTTTGTTTGAAACCCGTAAGGATAAGAATAGCAAGTTCAAGGGCTTTAACCTCCGTAACAACGGTAACCGCTTTGTGGCTGACTATTTTGCCGATGCTGCTGGCGGTGCCATCCTTGAAGGCAGTGGCGTTGATTACCAGCGCAGCCGCCAGGTGGTGGTGTTCTACAATGGTACATACTATGGCATCCACGATATGCGTGAACGCTACAACAAGAACTATGTAGAAACAAACTATGGCATCGATGCCGGCTCCGTGAACTTTATTAAGCACCTGAATAAGACTGTAACTGCGAGCAACGGCACCGAAGCTGATTACCTGGCCATGCTGGCCTTTATCGGTGGAAACGACATGACCGTTCCTGAAAATTATGAAGCGGCCAAGACTCTCATCGATATTGGAAACTTTGCCGATTATATGATTGCAGAAATGTACATTCATAATGGTGACTGGCCCGACAATAACGTTCGCGCCTGGAAGTCTCCGGAACAGCCCTGGAAGTTTATGGTCTATGACCTTGACCATGGTTTTGAATGGGATTGGTCTGTTTCTGGTTTCAGCCAGTCTACAAATATGTTCTCCTGGGTAAAGAAGGGTGGCAAGAATGGTTGCGCTTCGGCTGCAAATAATTGCTTCGCCTCTCTGTACAACAGCCTGATCAAGAATGCTGACTTTAAGCGTCTGTTCGTTAACCATGCCTCTGTGATGTTCGGTACCTACCTGAATGGAAGCAATGTGACGGAAAAGGCTAAGTTCCTGGCCAACATGCTTGATGCATCTGACGTTGAAAGGGATATGTCTGTTGAAGCCTATAAGGAAAGAAGAAACAGCTATGCTCACTCCTTCGACCCCTATGGCGAAAAGCTTGGCCCCTGGGCTTCTGAACGTGACGCTACTGTAAGGAGCGAATATACAAGTGAATTTGGTCTTTCTGGAGACATTTCCCTGACTATTTCTGCAAATGGTAGCGGTACTGTGTTGATGGAAGGTATGAAACTTCCGGGCAACGGTTCCTATAAGGGCAAGTTCTTTGGTGGTATGAATATGGAATTGACAGCCGTCGCAACGGGAGGCGCTGTGTTCAGCGGCTGGAGCGACGGTTCTACCGACAATCCCCATATCATTACACCTACCGATGGCATGACCATTACGGCTAACTTCAAGTAATTGCCGGCGGGCGATCCCGTGGCTTACATTTGAAAGGAGTGCGGCTCACGTTTGTGAATCGCACTCTTTTTTAATTTCTAAATTTGAAGTATGAGAAATCCTGAAGACAAGAGCTACGTTCGCAAGATGTTTGACGAAATTTCGGGGCGTTATGATTTTTTGAATCATACCCTCAGCTGTTTTCAGGATATCCGTTGGCGCAGGGCCTGCTGTAAGGAACTGAGAAAGTTGCGTCCGGGCAGGCGGTTGCTGGACCTGTGCGGCGGTACTGGCGATTTTGCCGTGACCTACGAAAAGTTTAACGGGACTCAGGACGTGGCGATTCTCGGGGACTTTTCTTACGGAATGCTCCGTGGTGCAGAAGGCAAGAATACGACCGCGGTTCCTGTCCAGCTGGATGCCATGAAGATGCCCTTTGGCGATGCTTCCTTCGATGTGGTGCTGAATGGCTTTGGTATGCGAAACTTGCCTAATGCCGATGCCGGCTTGAAGGAATCGGCCCGCGTGCTGAGCCACGGAGGCTACCTGCAGGTGCTTGAGTTTTTCGCTCCGCGGAATGCGTTCAATAAGTTCTTCTATAAAGTTTTGGCGCCTATGTTCATTCCTGTAATGGGGGCGCTGTTCAGCAAGCATGATGCCTATGAATATCTGGTGAATTCCGTGCTGCACTTTTTGCCGGTAGACGAATTTGTGAAGCTGGCCGAAAAGAACGGGTTTGAACTGGTCCATGTGAAGCCCTGCTTTTGGGGCGTTGCCTATCGCGTTCTTCTGAAGAAAGTTTCTGCGGATGGATCTGCGGCGGGGGCGGTCAAGTGAGCCGTTATATTCTGGGCGTGACGGGTGCTAGCGGCGCTATCTATGCGACCCGCACTGCAATGCATCTCAAGAAACTGGGGCATCATGTGACGGCCCTGGTGACTTCCCCGGGTCGCGAAGTGGTGGCCTACGAGGGGCAGGAATCTCTGTACGATTACTGCGATGAACTTCCTGACGTGAATGATTTTTTTGCGGAATGTGCCAGCGGTAGCGCCGATTATGCAGGCATGGTAGTGGTGCCCTGTTCCATGGGAACTTTGGGGAGAATGGCGGCAGGTACATCTGACAATTTGTTGGTCCGTTCGGCGGATGTATGCCTGAAGGAACGCCGCCCTCTGATTGTGGTTCCGCGGGAGATGCCCTATAATTTAATCCACCTGGAAAATATGGAACGTCTGACTCGCGCGGGAGCGGTTGTGATTGCCGCGAGCCCCCAGTTCTACAGCAAGCCTACGACGATGGAGGAACTGGTGGATACGGTGGTGGCGAAAATTTTGAAACACCTGGGAGAAGAAACGAAAATTGTAGAACCATGGAAGAAAGTTGATGTTAAATAAGATTCTTGAATTCGGTCACCTGGTTCGTTTGAGTCATTCGCTGTTCGCCATGCCTTTTGCGCTGGGATCCATGTGGGTGGCTGCAAATGGTTTCCGTGATATGAGTTGGCAGGAGACTGCCCGCATCGTGGTGCTTATTGTGCTTTGCATGGTAACGGCCCGTAACAGCGCCATGAGTTTTAACCGCATTGCCGATGCAGATATCGATGCCAAGAATCCTCGCACGGCCAAGCGCCACCTGCCCGATGGACGCTTGAGCAAGAAATCGGTGATTGCCTTTTTGGCGGTAAACGGCGTTCTGTTCGTTCTGTTTGCGGCGCTGTTGCAGCCTCTGGCCGGTTTGTTGGCCTTGCCTGTGTGGCTATTGCTGTTGTCCTATTCCTACTGGAAACGCTTTAGCTGGCTTTGCCATTGGTTCTTGGGATTTGCCATCGGCATGAGCCCCCTGGGTGCCTGGATTGCTATCCGAGGCGAATTCGCGCTGTTCCCCATTTTCTTGCTGATGATTCTGATGCTCTGGATGGGGGGCTTCGACATTATCTACGCCACACAGGATGAAGAGATTGACCGCCAGATGGGATTGCATTCCGTGCCGGCAAGATTTGGCCGTAAGCGTTCCTTGCAGATTGCCTTCTGGAGTCATATGGCCATGCTTGCCCTTTGTGTGGCTTTCGGCTTTATTTGGCAGATGGGTGTAGCCTGGTGGGCTGTAACGGCCCTGATGGCTGCCGCGGTATTTTATATTCACTTGTTTAGAAAGTCTGACGATCTGGATGCGATGAACCGTGATTTCTTCTTGGCCAATGTCACCATCAGTGTGTTGGTCATGGTGGGTCTCTTCGTCTGGATTTTAATGGGAGGCGATGTCAATGTCCTTTATTAGTGGTAACGGTCCGAAGAAGTTTGATAACGAAGACAAGATCAAGATGTTTGAACGTCTGGGTTCCCTGGGAGCCGTCCTTGCACTGATTATCATCCTGATGATCGAGAGTGGAAAGTTCGAGGCTTACCAGAATTTGCTGGACATGGGGCTCACTGCCATGATCGTGGTGCTGGCAGTGGCGCTGGTCGGTAGCGTATTCTTTAAGACAAAGAGAAAATAAGTCAAATTTCAAGGTCGGCGGAGTAGACCGTTTCTACGGTGCCGTCGTCGGTTTCGAATAGTAGACTTCCGTCGGGTTGCATGTCGAGAATGCGGCCCGATTTTTTGATGGAGCCTGCGCCGCTGTCGCGGTTTTCGTCGGTGCAGTTGTTGTTGACCACGATGGTGCCCCGGGCGCCGATGAACTGGTCCATCTTGCGCCAGGCTTCAATCCAGGGAGAAAGTCCGAAGGCGCGGAACTGGCCTATGGCACGCTCCAGGTTACCTACGAGGGCCTGCAGTAATTTTTCGCGGTTGATCTGGCGGCCGCCTGCGATTTCTTTTAGGGTGGTGACGGGGCGGTTTAGAAAGGCGTAGTTTGCGGGATCGCTGTTGACGTTGATGCCTATGCCCATGTTGACTGCGGGTCTGGGCGGTTGGCGCTTGCCGTCTACGGTTTCGCCGGGTACAAAGACGATTTCTGCCAGGATGCCGCAGAACTTGCTCTTGCCGCAGAGGATGTCGTTGGGCCACTTGACGGTGACGCGTCCCAGCTGCGGTGCGGTGCCGGATTCGTCCTGGATGTCGCGGAATGTTTCTGCGAAGGTGAGGGCGGCGACCTGAGTGATTTGCGGTGCCTTGGAGAGGGCGATTCCCTCTAGCGGAATCAGGATGTTGAAATAGAGGTTCTCGTTGGCGGGGGAGGCCCATGTGCGTTCGTGGCGGCCTCGGCCTGCGGTTTGCTGGTTGGCGACAACGAGGGCGCCAGGCTGTATTTTGCCCGTGGCTGCCTGCTGTTTCATAAGAGAGTGTGTACTCTCGACTGTCTCCAAAAGGTATGCGTTCTGGCCGGCGAAGCCGGTCAGTTTCCAGCGGTCAAAATTTGGTTCCGTAGAAAACATTCTTACTGAGCCTTGGGCTCGTCTTTCTTGGGATCGAGTTCTGTCTCGACCAGGTCATCCTTTTTCTGGTCTTCCAGCATCTTCAGGGCCTCTTCGGGGAAGATGGCGAAGTATTCACGCTTCTTGTCTTCGAAGAGCTGCAGCAGTCGTTCCTGTTCGAATTGCTCGCGGTCGATGTTCTGCATAAAGAATTCGTCGCGGGCGAAATCGCGGGTGGTCATCATCTTCTTGATGTCTTCGGAAAGGTCCACCTCATCCCACAGGATGTAGTAGGAGCCTACCATGCCATCGGCAAAGATGTCCACGTTCAGCGTCACGGCGTTGTTCTTGGTGGAGTCGACCAATTGCACCTGGGTTTCGCGCTTTTCGGGGCGGAACACATCTACGTCGTTTACAGGTTTAGAAAGATCCTGGGCCCAGAGGAGGCTTGCCAGGGTCACTGTAAACAGAGAAATTTTGAAAGCAGGGCAATTCATGTTCATAATATACTTACAAACGCAATCGAAAAGAGGGGTGTGCAAAAGTTTGTGCGAAAAAATACACGAAGACGTTGCCAGGATACGAAAAATCCTTCTGATTGGAACAGGAGGATCCGATTTTTTTGGTAAAACCGCAGGTATCTAGGGCTACTGGGCTAGAGGCATCCAGGGCTTGACTACGTCAATGGAGGTCAGCATATTCTGGCGGACTCGGCGGATGGCTGCAGCGGCGATCATGGCGCCGTTGTCGGTACTGAGGCTGCGGTCGGGAACTAGGAACTTGATGCCGTGTTTGCCGCAATAGTCTTGCAGTCGGGTGCGGAGCCAGGCGTTGGCACTGACACCACCGCCCATGACCAAAGTCTTCATCTTGGTCTTCTTGAGGGCGTTGATGGTCTTGGTCACCAGGCTATCCACGATGGCGTCTTCCAGGGAGGCGCAGATGTCGCCCAGGTTCTGCTGGATGTATTCCGGATCGTGAGTTTCGGTATAGCGCAGCACGGCGGTCTTCAGGCCGCTAAAGGAAAATTCGCAGTTGTCGTGGGAGCGGAGGGCTCGGGGAAATTCGACGAACTTGCGGTTGCCATTGGCACCCAGCTTGCTGATGGTGGCGCCTGCAGGGTACTTGAGACCCAGAAGCTTTCCGCACTTGTCGAAGGCTTCGCCGGCAGCGTCGTCGCGGGTGCGTCCGATGCTTGTGTACTTGAATCCCGGTTCTTCCAACACCAGTTCCGTGTGGCCGCCGGATACCGTAAGTGTCAGGAAGGGCGGCTCGATTTCGGGGTGGCTCAACCAGGCGGCAGCCAGGTGGCCTTCCAGGTGGTTGATGCCGTAGGCGGGAATCTGCAAGTCGCGGGCAAGACCCTTGGCGAAGCTTGCGCCCACAAGGAGAGGTCCCATAAGGCCCGGGCCTGTGGTGTAGGCGATGGCGTCGATGTCTTCCATCTTGATGCCTGCTTCCTTGACGGCGGCTTCGGCGACGGGAACAATTTTCTGCAGGTGGGCGCGGGCTGCGATTTCGGGAACCACGCCGCCATAGAGGGCGTGTTCGTCGATCTGGCTGTACAGCGGGTTGGAAAGCACTTTCAGCGGGTCATCCTGCAAGATGGCGCAGGCTGTTTCGTCGCAGCTGGATTCAATTCCAAGCCAAATCATGGTGTGGCCTCCTGGACTGTTTCTTCGGGATTCTCGGTGACGGCCGGCTTGACTTCTACCTTGTTCAGGCGAACCTTTTCGGGCTTGATCTGGATAGCCTTGATGGACATTTCGCGGTTTACGCTGGGGGGCAGCGTAAGCTTGACGGTGGGGGCCAGGCTGTCGGCGTCTTCAATTGCAAATCGGTTGAATTCCAGTATCAGTTCGATGTCCTTTGACGAGATGGAATCCAGTACCTGTTCGCCGCCGGTAATTTCTACGGATACGGTGTCGGGGTTCAGGGAGTAGATCTTCTTGTCGAAGAAACCAATCAGGCTGACGGGAATATTCTGGAAAGTCTTGCTGTCCATCTTCTGGATGTTCACGGCGATGGTCACTGTGGAATCGCTGGGCTTTACGAAGGATGGAAGAGATGCGAAATTCAGGGGGACTTTGAACTTGCCGCTCTTACGGAGGGTATCGTAGTTGACAGAGTCTGTGGGAATGTCGATAATGCGGGTGAGGGCATTACGGGCGCCGGAAACCTTAAGCTCTTCGGGGAGGATGGCGGGATCGTCGGCCAGCAGGTAACCCTGGGCGGCGTTGAAATTTACGTTAGACTTGATGGGAACGTTACGGACGATGCGGGTGTCGATTTCCAGGTCGATAAAGATAAGCTGGTTGTCGGGTTCCACAAAGCGGATGTCGGGGAATCCGGGGGCCACGAAGTTGTGGGCGTCCAGGTGGATTCGGGTTCCGCCTAGTTCGGCGTTCTGCAGGTCTACCACCATGGCTACGGAATTCTGTTTGTCCTTGTTCATCTGGTGGCGCAGACGGATCAAATCCCAGGACTTGCCTTCTACGGTAATGTGCAAGGTGTGGGGCGGTTTAGAGGCGATGGCCATGTTCTCGTGAAGTTTCACGAAGTGCAGGGGAACTTCCATGGAAAGCTGGAAGTCCTTCTGTGAAATGACAAGAAACCAGAGGGCTATGCCAAAGACTAGTGCTGTTATCTTTATTACGATATTTCCCATTGTCGCCCCGTAAAGAACTCTTGAAAATTTAGTTATTATTCAACCCGTGCTTGGACAACTCGGCTACTTAATATCAGAATCTTTTAGAGGAATGAGGCAACACCGTACGGTGATCTTGCCTTCGTTGGTCACAATCTTTCTCTGTTCCCTATTGCTTTCGGCTTCCATCACCGTTTTGGGTGGTGTTGTGCGTCTGATGTCTACGGAGCGGAACCTGTATGCAATCGAGGCTTTCCTGCCCGAATCCCTTTCGATGGATTCCATAAAAGTTATACAGACCCGCCTGCAGCATACCAAGCATATCGATTCCGTTTCCTTTATCAGTGCCGATTCCGCCCTGGCGGATTTCCGCAACCATTTCTCGGGTGAGATGCTGGACCTTGTGGAAGGGAACCCCATTCCTCCGTTTTTCAGGGTGACCCTGGATGAGGCTAGCCAGAATCCTGCCGACCTGGTGACTTTGCGGAATGCCCTGGCCCAGGAAGAATTTTTCGAGGAAGTCCAGGCGCCTGTGGAATGGGTTGAAAAATTTGCGGCCTGGAAATTCAAACTGGTTTTCTGGCCCGTCTGTATTAGCGTGTTGCTGCTGGTGACGCTGTCGCTGATCATCTGTAATTCCGTTCGCCTTTCGCTGTTCTCTCGCCAGCTGCTGGTAGAGAACATGAAGTACGCCGGCGGAAGCTATTTCTTTATCGAGTTCCCCTTTGTGCTGCAGGGCGTGATTCAGGGCCTTGTGGGTAGCGGTCTTGCGGTGATCCTCTTGATGACGCTGGTCAATTCCGTGACGCAGGCTTTCCCGATTGTCTGGACTTACCTGGATGGGCTGGGTCTTGTCTTGGCGCTGGTGGTCTTGCTGGTGACGGCCCTGTCGGGTTATTTCAGCTTTAGGACTGTTCGCCGGTTCCTGATGGTCAAGCGTAACGAACAGGAATAGGGCTTCATGCGTTTTTTGGTCTTGCTGTTGTGCTTTCTGGTGGGTGTAGGCTTTGCCGCTCCCAATGGAAAGGCTGCGCCTGCAAAACCTGCTGCGAAATCTGCGCCTGCAAAACCTGCGGCTTCAAAACCTTCGGCCGGTAAGCCGGCCGCCTCAAAGTCTGCGGCTCCTAAGGCGGTCACCAAAAAAACAGACGCCCAGATCAGCGAACAGAAAAACGCACTTAAGAAACTGGAGTCCGACCTGGCCAAGAAACGTCAGGAACTGGCTCTCCTTGAAACCGAAGAGAAGGGCGTGCTGAACACGATTTCTCTTCTGGACCAGAACTTGAACCAGACTCGAACTTACATCAGCGAACTTTCCAAGAGCGAGAACATGCTGGAAAGCGCCATTGTTCAGCTGGAGGCCGATATCGATTCCCTTGACCAGAAGATCGAGGAACGAAAGGAGGCCATGAAAAAGAGAATTAGAACTTTGTATGTAAATGGACGCGCTAACGAGGCGAAGGTCCTTTATAATCTTCTGACTCAGGAAGGCAACCCTGATCGACAGGTGTACTGGGTACATCGAATTTTGAATCAGGACCAGCAGGAAGTGGAAACCTTGCAGCAGCTGGTTTATGAACGTGATGAAAAGAAACAGCAGTCCACCGACCATCTGGCTGACTTGAAGAAAATGCGCGACAAGAAAGCTGCCGAAGAAAAGGGTCTCGTGAGCCAGATGTCTGGTCAGGAACGGATGTTGAAGTCCCTGAAGCAGGACCAGAATATGCAGCGCCGCGCCCTCAAGGAATTTGAGCAGAACCAGAAGACCATGCTGGCCTTGATCAAGAAGCTGGAAGAGCGCCGCAAGAAGGAAATCGAGGCGGCCAAGAAGGCCGAAGCCGAACGCAAGGCAAAGGAAAAGGCGGGCAAGTCTAAGGGCAAGAAGCCCGAGAAGAAGGATACGAAGACGGTGTCCAAGCCCAAGGTCGTGGTGGCCGAATCGGTAAAGGGACCTAAGTGCAGACCTTTGAAGGGTGACGTCATCAGTAATTATGGTCTCCAGGAACATCCGGTGCTTCATATCATGACTCGCAATTTGGGTGTAGAAATCCGTGGCAAGCGTGGCGAAATGGTGAAGGCTGCTTCTGCCGGTACCGTGGTCATGGTCTCCGAAATTGACGGTCGCGGCCCCTCCGTGATTATCGAACACCAGGGCGGAACCTATTCCGTGTATGGTCATATGAAGTCTATTCGCGTGCAAGAAGGCAAGGAAGTCCGAAATTGCGAAGAAATTGGCGAGGTGGGCGACGTTGCTTCCTTAAATGGAATTAAATTGTACTTTCAAGTTAGCGAAGGGACTCAGACCGTGGATCCCCTTCAGTGGTTAAAGCAGTAAATAAAGCAGTAGATGATTGAATATATTCTAAATGGCCCCGCCTCCCAGGAACGTGCAAGGATCCGGCTGATGTCGGCTCTCCGTGAGAATCGTTTCCCGCAGTCAATCCTGATTGACGGTCCTGCCGGTATCGGCAAGAAGGCTCTGGCCATGAAGCTTTCTCAGGCTCTGCAGTGCTCTAACCCTGACGAACGCCCTTGCGGCCACTGCTTTGGCTGCCGTATGGCGATGGACAGCGGCGATACCAATAGCTGGGTTATTCCCCTGGATTCCAAGGAAGCCCACTCCAAGAGCGGTGCCGACGTTTCCGCCGGCAGTACCGCCAAGACTGTAGAAGATATTAAGAAGGGCTACATCGAGGAAATCCAGAAGAACCCTTACCGCGTAGACCTTTTTGGCCCTGCCTCCTTTATTTCGGTGGACCTGATCCGTTCCATGACCGGTGGATTCGCCATGAAGGGTGACCGCGTCCGTGTGGTGATCATTGCCGAGGCTGACCGCATGAACGAGGCGGCCAGCAACGCCTTCCTGAAGACTTTGGAAGACGTTCCCCCCGATACCTATTTCATCTTGACCACGTCTTCCCGCGAGAAGATGCTGCAGACCATCCGTTCCCGTTGCCTGGCCCTGCACCTGCTGCCCCTGACCGATGCCGAGGTCCGCAGCGAATGTGCCCGGGTTTCTGCCGGCGAGGTTTCCGAAGAGGAACAGGATGAGGATAGCTTTAGCGAAGGTGTTGAAATTCCCGACGATGTGGTGGGCCTGGCTGTAGGCTCTCCGGGCAAGGCTCTCTACTATGCCAAGCGGAGCAAGACTTGGTGCAAGCTTGCCGCCGAATTCGTCCGCAAGTCCCTGTTGCAGGACTACACCGACCTTTTTATGACTTTGAAGGATGCCGAACTGGATGAGGCCTACGAGGCCAACCGATTCCTCGAAGTTCTTTCCTTCCTGATTGCGGACCTGATCCGCCTGGTGGCTGGTGCGGCTTTGCGCTTGCCCGAGACCACGGCTAACGTGGGTATCGAGAACTTCCCGCGGGTAGATGCCACCGCCCTTGAACTTTCACTGGTTGCAGTCCAGGAGACCATGTCCCGCATCGAGTCCCGCCGCGTGACCGCCTCCATGTGTCTGCAGAATCTGGCCCTTAAACTTTTCGAGGGCTATAAATGACTTTTGGCGTAACAGAAGAACGCCTGGCGACGTCTATCTCGCACAGCCTCAGGATCCCCCATGTGGTGGCCCGATTCCTGGTGGCCCGCGGAATTACTTCTGCGGCCGATGCCCACCGCATGCTCTGCGGTAGCAAGGATGATGTGCTGGACCCCTTTGGAATCATGGGGATGGAAGACGCAGTCAACTGGCTTCTGGATGTGCGCGAAAAAGGTGGCAAGGTTTTCGTCTTTGGTGACTACGACCTGGACGGTATGACTGCCGTGACCTTGATGACTCGTGCCCTGGCTGAAATCGGCATGGAGTCTGACTGGCGCCTGCCTAACCGCTTCGGTGATGGCTACGGCCTTTCTATGTCGGCGGTAGACGAGATGTACGAAGCTGGCGCCCGCTATGTGGTGACTGTCGATACGGGTATTACCGCCAACGCCGAAATTGCTCACGCCAAGGAACTGGGAATGGCGGTCATGGTGATCGACCATCATCAGCCTTCTGGCGATGGCCTCCCGGTTTGCGATGTTCTTCTGGATCCCCATCAGGAAGGCGATACCTACCAGAACCCTGAACTTTGCGGCGTGGGTGTTTCCTATAAGTTTGTCTGTGCTCTGTACTCCAGGCTCGGACGTCCCGTTCCCGAAAAATTCCTGGACCTGGTGGCTCTTGGAACTCTGGCCGACCTGGTTCAGATGACTCCCGAGAATAGATGCTTTACCAAGGCTGGCCTCAAGAATCTTGAGAGCAGTAGCTGGCCCGGCCTTCAGGAAATGTATGGCAACTTGATGAAGCCCCACAGCGCCGTGGGCGGCATCGACGTGATGTACAAGTTTGCCCCCATCCTCAATGCCCCCGGTCGAATGGAACGTCCGGATCCGGCACTTAAGCTTTTGCTGAGCCCCAACAGAGCCAGCGCCAATGCCCTGCTGGCGGAACTTCGCGACTGGAACGCCCGCCGCAAGCAGAAGGAAGCGGAAATCACCGAGATGGCCATGGAACAGGTTCGCGCTGTCTATGGCGAACGTATTCCCACCGTGATTGTGGTGGCCGGTGAAAAGTGGCATGTGGGTGTGATCGGTATCGTGGCTGCCAAGCTGGCCCAGGAATTCCACAGACCCTCCGCCGTCATGTCGGTTTGTGATGGTATGGCCCACGCCAGTGCCCGCGCTGTTCCCGGCTTTAACTGGCACAAGGCCCTTTTCGAATCCAAGGATTTGTTTGACCGTTGGGGTGGCCACGCCAACGCCGCCGGCTTCTCTCTCCCTGCCGACAAGGTGGATGAACTCCGCGCCCGTCTGGAACGCTCTGCCGAAGTTCAGGGCTACACCGGCGAAGAGGAATTGCAGGAAGAAGCCTACCCCTACGATATTGAAGTTTCTCTCCACGAACTTGAAGTGGAAGCTGGACAGTACATGCCCACCAAGGGAATCCCCTTCGCCCAGAACCAGATGCTGCGTCCTATGATCACGGTGCTGGACTTCTTCGATATGATGGAACCCTTCGGCGGTAACTTCCCGTCTCCGACCTTCCGTGCCGCCGGCGTCCGCGTACACAGGATGCGTGAACTGAAGGGCGGACACCTGCAGATGGATATCTCCCAGGCGGGTAGCCGCGTGTTCCCGGCCATCGCCTTCGGCCTCCGCAAGAACAAGAACTTGCTGACTCGCGGTGAACTGGTCTCCGTGTTTTTCGAACCCACCTGGAACTACTTCAACGGCAAGAAGACCCTGCAACTTTGCATCAAGGCCATCGAGTAGCACTGGATCATGCGTAACCTTCCCCTGATTTTTCTGGCATTTGTCATTGCCGTAATGGTGGTTGCCCTCCTGCGCATCCAGCAGGCTCCTGCTCCCATCGTGACCATCATTCCCGCCGAGCCCGCTCCCGTTAGCCCCATGGCCGGTTACACGGGCCGCATGGTCATGCCTTCCATCAACGACATCTACGTTCTCGAGAATACGGCCAACCGCGACCTGAACCAGATCGCCCAGTATATCCAGGGCCGTGCCGCGGGCCTCCACTGGCTGGCTGCCGAACACTTCAAGGCCAAGAAGAAATCCCGCAAGAAACCCAGCCGTCTGCAGCCCCTGTCCTCCGAGGGCGACATCCTCATGGGCATCAAACTTTCCCTAGATTCTCTGGGTCAATTCGAATCCCAGATCCTCTTCAGCAACGTCAACGACGAAGCTTTGAACGCCCTGGTGCAGCAGCATATCAGCCAGTTCTGGCGCTACAGGAAGAGCGCTGGCGGTCGCTTTGAAATGTGGGCCCCCTTCGTCTGGAAACAGGACTGGAGCCCCTTCGTGGCTAAGTGAATCAAAAAGGCTGAGCATTCCGCCCAGCCTTTTCAAATACGTCAAACTTTAAATAAACGTTGGAATTACTTTGCCTTCAGAATAGAAAGCAACTGGTCGGCCTTCTTTTCGATCAGGATGAAGGCTTCGAACATGCGGGCTTCACGCCACTTGATCAGGTACTTGGCACGCCAATCGTCAGCCACCATTTCGGTGTCTTCGTGACCGCCGTCCTTTTCCTTTTCGTTCTGATACCATTCTTCCTTCTTGATTTCGCGGATCATGTCGCCCAGTTCGGCGGCGGGCTGCAGGGAGCCCTTGCACAGCAGCAGGGCGCGCAGGTTGTCCAGAAGGATTTCGTCGGTAGGTTCGTCGGCGTCGTCACGGGCGCAGTCCCAGATTTCGCCACGGTGGCGTTCCGTCCAGCCAATCAGGTGCTTCTCGGTGCGCTGAAGTTCGCCCTTGGCAAGCTTCTCTTCCACCGCTTCGCGCGGGTAGTAAATGCTGTTCGGATAAAAGTCGATCATGTTGACCTCGCTACCTTTTAAAAGTTAGCTCATTAATGCCCGGGGCGGGACTTGAACCCGCACGAGGTTGCCCCCAAGGGATTTTAAGTCCCCAGTGTCTACCATTCCACCACCTGGGCTGGTGTGAGCGTAGCGCAAATATATAAAAAAGCGGGGCAATGCAGGCTGTTTTTTTAGCTACATTGGGTTTTATGAAGAAGTTAATCCGTAATACCCTTGTTTTTCTGGCCCTGAGCCTGTTTGGATGCCTTTCCGCCTTCGCCTATGATGGCGACATGGACGAATACCACGAGTTCAAGGAAGACCTGGCCCTGGTCCGCGACAGCTATGTCCAATGCGTCAATATGGTGGCCGACGAGAATCCCGAAAAAATCGGCGGCAGCTGGCAGACCCTGGAATTCGAGGCTCCCCAAACCGCCTACGTAAAAATCGATGAAGTGGCCGGCGGCTTCAAGATCAAGGGCACCCATGGCGCCTACAAACTGGACGTAGAAGTCCGGGTGAAACTGAACCAGGAAGGCGACATCAAGTACGAAATCAAGCACGGCAAGGGCAGCAACGCCCCCGGCAAGGAAATCGCCAGCGAAGTATTCCGCTAGTTTTTATTTTGTTCGCAGAATAGAACTGCATTCTATAAAAAGAACATAAAAAAGAAAAGGTCGAGCTGAATGCCCGACCTTTTTTAACACCGACCTTGGTCGGTGTAGATGACTCATAATTCCTACTTAACAATAAGCATAGAGTCGTCCCAGGCTTCGTGCTTTTCGAAGCCCATGAGGTTGGCGGTGGTTGCTGCCAAGTTGGACAGACCCCAGTTGCCTTCCTTGAGACCAAGCTTGCCGCCGGTAACGTTATCGTACAGAATGCAGGGAACCTTGTTCAAGGTGTGGCTGGTCTTGGCCTTGAAGGAACCATCCTTGTTCACCTTGGGCATGCCGGTCTTCTTGTCGATTTCGTACATTTCGTCGGCGTTACCGTGGTCAGCGGTAATGAGAGCAACACCGCCGGCTGCGTCGATCACCGGGAGGAGACGAGCGAGGCCGATGTCCACAGCTTCGATAGCCATGGTAGCTGCACGGAAGGAACCAGTGTGGCCCACCATGTCGCCGTTGGGGTAGTTGCAGCGGAGAGTCTGGTACTTGCCACTCTTGATAGCTTCGATCATGGCGTCGGTAACTTCTGCAGCCTTCATCCAGGGGCGCTGTTCGAACGGGACAACGTCGGATTCGATTTCCAGGTAGGTTTCGCCGTCGAACTTGCTGGAACGGTTACCATTCCAGAAGTAAGTCACGTGACCGTACTTCTGAGTTTCGGAGCAGGCGAACTGCTTAACGCCAGTTTCTGCGAACCATTCGCCGGAGGTTTCCTTGATTGCCGGAGGAGGAACCAGGAAGCGGTTGGGGAGCTTCAGGTCGCCATCGTACTGGAGCATGCCGGCGTAGCAAACCTTGGGGAAGCGGACGCGGTCAAATTCATTGAAGGATTCTTCTTCGAAGGCGCGGGTGATTTCGATAGCGCGGTCGCCACGGAAGTTGAAGAACACCACGGAGTCGCCGTCGTTGATGGTGCCAACAGGCTGGCCGTTAGCTGCGATTACGAACGGAGGAAGATCCTGGTCGATAGCCTTGGTTTCGCCACGGAGAGTTTCGATAGCCTGCTTTGCAGAAGCGAACATACGGCCTTCGCCCAGAACGTGGGTCTTCCAGCCAAGTTCAACCATCTTCCAGTTAGCGTTGTAACGGTCCATGGTGATCTGCATACGGCCACCGCCAGAAGCGATGCAAACGTCGAATTCCGGAGAGCGGAGTTCTGCAAGGAACTGTTCAAACGGGCCGACATAATCGAGAGCGGAGGTTTCCGGAACGTCACGGCCATCCAGGAGGATGTGAACGCGAACGGTCTTGACGGATTCCTTCTTGGCCTGGGCCACCATGGCCTTCAGGTGAGAAATGTTGGAGTGAACGTTACCGTCGGAGAAGAGGCCGATGAAGTGAAGAACGGAGTTCTTTTCACGAACGTTGGCGGAGATTTCCTTCCATGCGTCGCGGCCGAAGATATCGCCAGAAACGATTGCGTCCTGAACGAGGGCTGCACCCTGGTTATAGACCTGGCCAGCACCGATAGCGTTATGACCGACTTCGGAGTTACCCATGTCTTCGTTGGTGGGCATACCCACGGCGCGGCCGTGAGCGTTCAGAAGAACGTTGGGGTACTTGGCGAACAAGGCGTCCAGAGTGGGCTTACGAGCAGCGGCAATAGCGTTGCCCTGTTCGTTGGGGTTGAAACCGTAACCGTCCATCACGATAGTGACAACGGGACCCTTGATACCAGGGAAGTTGGAAAGCTTCTTAAGCATAGTTTACTCCAGTTATGCCCGGACCTTCCGGGCGTGTTAAATTACGGTTAAAAAATAGAAAAATGTGGGGTACAATAAAAGGCTCCCCGCCTAAACGGGAAGCCCTTAAAAGGAGAAATTCGCTAGGAATTACTGTGCAGGCATGTAGAGCTTGATAGAGAAGGAGTAGTCGTTGTTGGTCAGCTTCTCGTAAGATTTTTCGGTTGCGAAGCCCAGTGCGTAGAAGCCGCCGGCAGCGGTCTGGATGACATAGATCTGTTCTGCACTTTCGATCATGTTTGCAAAGCTTGCGTTTGCAATTGCACGATACGGGAAGTCGCTCTTGTAAGCCAAGGTGCGGTTGTTTGCAGTTTCGGGCCAGTAGCCTACGGAGTAGTCTGCATCCAGCTTGCCGAACATAGCGCCGTTGCCGCTAGACATGGTGATGTCGCCATTTGCTGCGGTGAAGATGACGTCGGCGGTTGCTGCAGAAGCAGCGTCCACTGCAGTGCAGGTTGCCAGGTCGAGACCCGGAGCCATGTTGGTAGAAAGTTTAACCTGGCAGTTGGTCATGGGAACTTCTTCGACTACGGCTTCAGAAGAAGAAGATTCCGGTTCGCTGGTTTTGCAGAAAGATTCAGGACGGTCGAAGGTGATGAACTGGTTGGAAACCTTGTCGTTGCCTTCGGTATCGACAGCGGAAACCTTGACGATCAAGGTGTAAGTGCCGCAGCCGACCGGGTCAAGAGCGGGATTTGCAAGAGAAATGGAAACGCCGGCGGAGTGGTCGGAGCCCAAGTCGATCATCTTGGTGGGGAATCTGACTTCCTTGTGGTCGACAAGTTGATCGCCCAGAGATCTGTAGCTTTCGCCCGGAACCACGGTACCGTAGGCCACGTCATAGGAAATGGCGGTGAAGCTGATATCGGTGGCTTCGCCGGTCTGCTGTGCGCTCAGGTCGATGTCGAAGTTGCCGCTAAAAATTACTTCGGCGTCGGCACCGTTGCCTCTAATTCTGGAACCCAGGTTGGTTGCGCTGATAGAAATATCCTGGGTGGCGTCGGCGCTGGCGGAGCTGCCCGGCTGTTCATCTGCAGGTGCGCCGCTACTGGAATCATCACCGCAAGCGATGAGGCCGAAAGCGCCCATGGTAATCACGGAACCCATCATAAGGGTCTTTGCGAAATTAAAAGTCATATAGATTCCTCTCTCTAAATGTTTTTTGCCCATTGAAAATACACAAAAATATTCCAAAACGGACTAGGGGACCTATTAAATAGGTGTAAAAAAACGTGAAAATATTGTGAATTCAGGCTAAAAAAGCATACTAAAAAGGGTTCCGCAGGAGGTAAAATCACTTTCCCAGGTCGCGGATCAGGTCGCGGAGACGGGCTGCCTCCTCGAAATCCAGCTTGGCCGCGGCGGCCTTCATCTGCTTTTCCAGCTCCTCGATTGACAGGTCGCTTCGCTTTGAGGTGTGAGGTGGCTTTGCTTTCAGGTTCGAGGATTTTTTGGGTTTGCCCATGGGGGCGCCCTTGAACAGGGGGGCATCCCCATTTTCGTCGTTGTCGGCGAAACCGTAATCTGCGTCGAAATCCGGGTCCTCGGCTGCCTTGGGAGTCTTGTCGCCGCGCCACAGGTCCATCAGCGGATCGTTGATGACCAGGTCCCCTTCCAGCTTGCGGCTGACGGACTTTGGCGTAATACCGTGTTCCTTGTTGAATTCCTCTTGCAGGGTGCGGCGTCGGATGGTTTCGTCGACGGCCTTCTGCAAACTGTCGGTCATGTTGTCGGCGAACAGCAATACGGTTCCGTTTACGTTACGGCTGGCGCGGCCCATGGTCTGGATCAGGCTGCGGTAGTTGCGGAGGAAACCTTCCTTGTCGGCGTCCAGAATGGCCACCATACTGACTTCCGGAAGGTCCAGACCTTCACGCAGAAGGTTGATTCCCACCAGCACGTCGAACTCACCGGTTCGCAGCCCCTTGATCAAGTCGTGACGTTCCAGGGTCTTGATGTCACTGTGGAGGTACTTGGCGCGGATGCCTGCTTCTACAAAATAGTCCGTAAGGTCCTGGGCCATCTTCTTGGTCAGCGTTGTAACCAGTACGCGGTCTCCCTTCTTCACCACTTCGTCAATACGGTAAAGCAGAACGTCCATCTGGCCCTGGATGGGGAACATCTCGATCTTCGGATCCAATAGGCCGGTGGGGCGGTTAATCTGCTCGGCCACTACGCCACCAGTCTTTTCAAGTTCGTATTCCCCCGGGGTGGCGCTGACGAACAGCACCTGCTTGGGGTACATATATTCGAACTCCTTGAAGTTCATGGGGCGGTTGTCCAGGGCGCAAGGCAGACGGAAACCGTAATTTACCAGCGTCGTCTTTCGGCTCTTGTCCCCTTCGGCCATGCCGCCCACCTGGGGAATGCTCACATGGGATTCATCTACCATCAAAAGCCAGTCATCGCCGAAGTAGTCGATGAGGGTAAAGGGGCGGGTGCCGGGGCCGCGGTTTTCGATAAGGGCGGAATAGTTCTCAATGCCGGAGCACATGCCGGTCTCGCGGATCATTTCCATGTCGTAGCGGGTTCTGCTACTCAGTCGGGCGGATTCCAGGACCTTACCTTCCTTGTCCAGTTCCGCAAGGCGGTCCGTCAATTGCAACTGCATGCGCTGCAGGATCCCGGCTCGGCCTTCTTCCTTCGTGACGAAGTGCTTTGCCGGGGCGATGGTCATTTCTTCCAGCTCCTGGATGACCTCGCCGGTAATGATGTTGAAGCGCACCAGACGATCCACCTCGTCGCCGAACAGCTCGATGCGCATGCCGTCTTCGTCGTAGCTGGGGTGGATTTCGATGACGTCGCCATGGCAGCGGAAGGTGCCACGTTCCAGGCTGAAGTCGTTACGGGTGTACTGGATGCGGACCAGTTCATGAAGCAAGTCGTCGCGATCCTTGATGTCGCCTTTTTTCACGCGGACCATCAGGTCGAAATATTCGGCGGGGCTGCCCAAGCCGTAAATGCAGCTGACGGATGCGATGATGATGACATCTCGACGGGTCAGCAGGTTAGCCGTTGCACGCAGACGCAGCTTGTCGATTTCGTCGTTGATGCTGGCGTCTTTTTCGATAAAGGTATCGGTGTGGGGAATGTAGGCTTCGGGCTGGAAATAGTCGTAATAGCTGACAAAATATTCCACCGCATTCTTGGGGAAGAAAGCCTTGAATTCCTGGTAGAGTTGGGCGGCCAAGGTCTTGTTGTGGGTGAGGATGAGGGTAGGCTTGCCTACATTCTTGATGACGTTGGCCATGGTAAACGTCTTACCGGAACCGGTTACGCCAAGGAGCGTCTGGAATTGATCGCCCTGCTTGAAACCCTCGGTAATCTGCTCGATGGCCTTGGGCTGGTCGCCGGCGGCGCCATACTGGCTTACCAGTTCGAAGTTGGCGCGGGTCGGCGCCTGGAACTGACGCAATCTGCCCGGAAGGCTCTGCTCGGGGGAGAGAACCTTTGCTATCGGTTTTGCATACGGATCCGGGGTAATTGTCTTGCGCGCTCTAGCCATGAG